>NZ_JBYSWF010000036.1:11215-68342 GCF_058780865.1 Pseudomonas sp. GP01-A4 | reverse complement strand
CCCCAGAAACCCCTGGGCCCCCACGTGCGCCGGGGTTTCTGGGGGGGGCCCGTAGCAAGAGCACGGCGGCCTGAAAGCCGACCTGCAGGTTAGAAACCAGAGCAGAAGCAGAGCGGCTTTTCTGTAGGCGCTGGCTTGCCTGCGATGCAGACAACTCGGTACATCAGACACACCTGGGCGATGCCATCGCTGGCAAGCCAGCTCCCACATTTGACCGTGCCCGCTTTAGCTTTTGATTTGGCTTCTAACACTCAAGCCGGCCTGCAGGCCGCTGTGCTGTAGTGAGCCCCAATATCTGCGTCAATCTGCGTCTCTTTTACCCAAGGTGCGAAATTGAGCCCACCCCGCACCAAGCGAATACTCCAAGCCTGATCCCGGCCCAGACGCCGCGCATTCGCTGGAGTATCGAGTGAAATTCACAGGTGGCCAAATCATCGCCAAGGCACTCAAGGCCAACAGTGTCGACTACGTAGCCGGGCCCCCGGGCGACGGCGCCCGGGCCCTGGTGGAAGCGCTGCTGACCCCGGGCACCGACATCCCCTTCATCCACGTCATCCAGGCCCACAGCGCCGTGCACCTCGCCGACGGCTACTACCGTGCGTGCGGTCGCCCCATGGCCGTCGTACTCACGGGCCCCCTGGGCATCCCCTCAGCCCTGGGAGCCCTCGCCACCGCGCACCAGGACGCCTGCGCGCTGCTGGTCATCAGTAACGCCCAGCCCGAAACGATAGCCGCCAACGTCATGAAAGATCACGCGACGGTTTCGACACTACAACAGCTACCCCAAGCCCTGCGCCAAGCCTTCGACACCATGCTGAGCGCCCATCCCGGCCCCGTCAGCCTGTCCATTGACGACGCCCTCCAAGGCGCCTCCACCAACGCCAGCCTGCCACCCGCTACCCTGCGTGCAGAACCCCAACCCACCCCGCGAAAAATCAGCGTACTGCGCGAAGGCCGCGCCTCACCCTCCGTGCTGGAAAACGACGCCATCCTCGTCTTCGGTAGCGGCCCCACCCAGCCCATGGCCCGCAAGATGTTCCCGGTGCATTACCCCGGCAGGCACTTGTGCGCCGGCAACCCCGCCACCCTCGGCTGGGCCGTCCCGGCGGCGATCGGCGCCAAGCTCGCCATGCCCGCCCGCCAGGTGGTCTGTGCGGTGGGCAGCCGGGATTTCCTGCAGTCGATGCAAGAGATGGCCGTGTGCGTGATGCACAGCATTCCGGTGGTATTCCTGGTCTTCAACAGCAGCGGTGACGAAGCCCTGGGCGACGTACAGACGTCGCCCATCGAGCAGCACCGGGCCGGTGAATTCAACCTGCCGGATGGCAAACCCTATGCCCCGGACTTCGCCGGCATCGCCCGAAACCTCGGCCTTGAAGCCTGGCGCGTGGAACACGCGTCACAACTCAACGCGACCCTCGTCAAAGCCCTCAACAGCAAGGGCCCGTCGCTGGTTGAAATGATGACGGCACGCCAGCCCCTGCAGGTCCCTCAGTCCTGACCGCCCCAGACGATGGTGGCGTTGTCGCCGGTCATGTATTCACGTACGTCCAGCGGGATCGACTGGTCGCTGGGCAACAGCACCGTTGCATTGCGCAAGTGATGCTTGCGGATCTTGCCCTTGTCCACCAGTCCCAGCGCCATGCGCGTGGAGAAGGGCTGGCGGAACGAGGACGACGCCACACCCGTCACCAACCCATAGAGAAAACGGATCGGCCGACGATGCTGCGGCGTCAGGATCGAGAACGTCATTTCGTTACGTTGCTTGCCTTCGAAATCCACCATGAACAGGCGATCGCCCAGCAGCAGGCAGAACCCGTGGTAGGTGAATGAATACCCGATCTTGCCGCTGCCATCGCGCAGCGGAAAGCGCTCGACGGTGACGTACTGCACCATCGAGTCGGCGCGGTACAGGCAGGTGACCGAACGCAGGATCCGGCCCTTGTAGATCGATGAATTGTGGTAGCGGTAATACACCCCCAGATAGTCTTCGAGCACGTCAGCCGACTGCTTGGCCAGCGGCAGGAAATGATTGAACTGCTCCGAAGCCCGCAAGCCGGTCGGCAGTTCGTTTTCATAGCCTTCATAGAACTTCTTGAACTCGGCGGGCGGGCGGAAGAGGTCTTCGGCTTCCATCATGAAATAGCGGCCGATCTTTTGCAGAATCTTCTGCGACGGCACGTGCTGGCCCACCAGGTACTTGTTGAACTGCTGGCGGTTCACATCAACTTTGCGGCACATGTCGGCCACCGACCGGCAGGACTCCACCAGCGTGCTCAGATTCTTTTGCACATTGGCCTGCAAGTCGCTGCGCGCCTGCTGTCGCTCGGGGTGGGAGGTGGCGGCGGCTAATGACAGGGGCGATGAGTCCGGGCGGCTGGGCATTATTATCTCGATGTACTTGGCTGGTTAAGGCGCCAGTTATTAAGTTATAGCGCGGTTATCGAATAACCTTGGGCATAACCGTAATAACCGTTTAAGCGTTTGAAACTTCCGATCATTACCAAAGCATCTTTCATGCCGTTTGTTTAAGTTCAAACATGAAGTTTGAGCATAACTGAATGCGTCAGATTGTAAGCGCTTTTGCTGAAGGTTCGGCGCCAGTGCGTTGTGGTTTTCACGGGTCAATCGTGACGGTGGCGGTCCGCCCAGTAACACATTCGATAGCGACGGGTAACACCCCGTGCTGCGCAGGAGTGCTTCAGTCCGCGTCAGGTATCGCCAAGGGTGCGAAATGGTGGAAACACCGGTCACCCCTGATACTCGGGCCAATGCTTTTTGCGGAGGATTGGGCGATGGCAAGGTTGACCGGCGACATTCCCGGAAAGAGGCGACTCAAGGTCGGCATGGTCGGCGGCGGGCAGGGCGCTTACTTCGCCAGTTACCACCGCGCAGCGATGCGCCTGTGTAATCGCTTCGATATCGTCGCCGGCGCATTCTCTGCCGACGCGGATAAATGCCGCGAGGCGGGCGCAGCGCTCACTATTGAACCCGAACGTATCTACTTGTCGTTCGAGGACATGGCGGCCGCCGAGTCTCGCCGCCCCGACCCGATCGAGGCGGTGGTTATCGTGACGCCCAACCACTTGCACTTCGAACCGTGCCGGTTGTTCCTGGAGGCGGGCATCCCGGTGATCTGCGACAAGCCCCTGGTCAACCACCCTGACGAAGCCCGTGAGTTGGCGAGCCTTGCCGAGCGCCATGGGACATTTTTTGCGCTGACCTACACCTACCAGGGCTACCCGATGGTCAGGGACGCCCGCAGTCGCATCCAGGCCGGCGAGCTGGGTGAGCTGCGCTTCCTGTACGTCGAATACCTGCTGGAGTGGCTAGCCCCCGGCGTGTCCGGCTTGAGCAATAGCCTGGCGTGGCGCGGTGACCCGCAAAAGGCCGGCCCCACCGGCGCGCTGGGAGACGTCGGCACCCACGCCTTCAACCTGTTGGAGTTTCTGTCCGGGCAGCGCTGCACCCAGCTCAACGCCAAGTTGACCAGCGTGGTGCCGGGTTGGGGCCTGGACGATACCTGCGTGGTGCAACTGGAATTCGACGGCGGCGTGGATGGATTGTTGTGGGCCAGTTTCGCCGCGCCAGGGCATCGCAATGGCTTGCGCTTCAAGATCGTCGGCAGCCTGGCTTCGCTCGAATGGTGCCAGGAGTCACCGGAAACCCTGTTGTTCACGCCCACTGACGGTGCAGACCGCATCTATCGGCGAGGCCAGTCCGACAACAGGCCGCAGACGCTGATGTTCACCAGCTTGCCGGCGGGCAATACCGAAGGTTATCTGGAAGCGCTGGCCGTGCTGTACGCCGACTTCGCCGAGGCCCTGGACGCCGGGGCGCAATGGCGCACAGCGACCAGCGTCCCGTTGCCGGATATTCACGAAGGCGTGCGCGGGGTGTTGTTGTCCCAGGCCAGCCTCGAATCCCACCAGCAGCGGGCCTGGGTGCCTTTCCCGCGGTAATTGATTTCATGCGTGGCACCGCTGCGCATCCAACGACTCACCCAAACGCTGTTGAGGAAAAACAATGTCAAGCGAACTGCATCGCGCCGCGTATTCGGTACTGCTTCCCGCATTCGGGGATTTGCACCTGGACGACAATGTGCGCCGTTACCTGAGCCGTGGTGGTGTATCCCTGTTGCTTGGGGAAACCCGGGATGAATACGTGGGCCGAGGCATGAGCCCGGCGCGCAAGGCGGGCGAGTCCAAAGCCGATTTCATCAGTATCGTCAAGGAAGCCACGGCGCTGGCGGGCTCTGCGGTGCTGATCGCGGTAGACCAGGAACTCGGCGGAATCGAACGCCTGCACCAACTGGTCCCGGCGGTCGCCACCCGGGCGCAGCTCCAGGACCTCGGCGCCGAGGACCTCGAGCAACGTTGCTTCGAGATGGCCGCCGCGGCCCGCGGGCTGGGCGTGAATCTGTTCCTGGCGCCCATCGTGGACGTGGTCACCGGCGTCAATCCATGGCTGCACAACCGGCACCTGGGCGCGGATCCAGTGGAAGTCAGCCGAGTGTCCTGCGCGTTTATCCGCGGGGTGCAGCGCGCGGGTGTGATCGCCACTGCCAAGCACTTCCCCGGGCACTACATCACCGAGCACGATCCGGCCATTGCCGAAGCCACCGTGCCGGGGCCGCTGGAATTGCTGCATGACAATCTTGAAGTGTTCAAGCAGGTCATCGCCACCGGCGTAAAAGCCGTCATGCCTGGCCCGGCGGTGTTTCCTGCGATTGATGCGCAGCAGTCGGCGTCCACCTCGTCGAAGGTCATCGGCGTACTGCGTGACACCCTCGGCTTCGAAGGCCTGATCATTTCCGATGACCTGGACGCCGTGTCGATCCTGCGCGGCAACACCATCCCCGATACCGCCGTAGCCTCCCTGGTGGCCGGTGCGCACCTGTTGCTGGTGTCCAGCGAGTCAGGCCTGGACAGCATCGCCGAGGCGATTGTCGCCGCCGTCCATGAAGGCACCCTGGACCGCCAGGTTCTGTTGGACGCCGCTGCCAAGGTCCGTCAACTGGCAATCGCCACCCAGGAAACCAGCCATGAGCGCGAATGACCGCAAGGCCTACGGCGTACTGTTCCCGGTATTGCTGGACGTGCAGATGACGGATGACGTGCGTCGGTTCCTCGGCAATGGCGGGCGCAGCCTGTTGTTTGGCGAGACGGGAGAGGAATACGTCAGCGGAAAAATGAGCGCCAGCCGCCTGCAAACCGAAACCCTGGACATCTGGCAGCGTTTTACCGGCACGGCCACCGAACTGGGTGGGCCGCTGCTGCTGGCAGCCGATGCCGACATCTCCGCCGTGCACCGCTTGCAAGGGGTGACCCCGGCGCTGCCGGAGCCCGATGTGGCCCGGGCGATGGATTGTGCGGCGCTGGAACAGGCGTGCTTCAAGGTCGCCACCGCCGCGCGGGCGACCGGGGTCAACCTGCTGCTGTCGCCGACGGCGGATGTGGTCGGCGGCCGTAATGTGTGGCTGGCGGGGCGCACGCTGTCGGGCGATGTCCACCAGACGGCGGCGATGGTCGGTGCGTATGTGCGCGGCGTGCGGCGGGCCGGGATGGCCAGCACCCTGAAGCACTTCCCCGGGCACCCGGTGCTGTTTCAGCAGCCGTCGACTGAAACGGCGGTGGTCAGCGAGTCCATGCAGCAACTGCGGGCCTTCTGGCCCGGGTTTCAGGCCGGGATCGACGCTGGCGCCGATGCGGTGATGATGGGCCCGGCGATATTCGCCGCATGCACACCGCCCACGGCAGCCTCGGTGTCGCCTGAATTGATCGGCGTGTTGCGCCAGGAGTTGGGCTTCAAGGGGCTGGTGATGACCATCGACCTCGATCACCGCTCAACCATCGGCCAGATGTCCCTCGGCGAGGTCGCAGTGGCCGCGCTGAATGCCGGGGCCGACTTATTACTGATTTCCGCAAAGGCTATGCCCCACGTACCGCAGATCGTTCGGGCGATTGTCGCCGCCGTCGCCGAGGGCCTCTTGCCCCAAGCGCGGCTGGACGCCGCGGCGTTGGCCGTTGGTGCCTTGGCTGATCGCTGTTCAACCGTAGGAGCGCCATATGGCAACCCAAAATAACGTCCTCGCCCTGCATTCCACCGTTGCGAAACACTCGACCCTGGCGATGGATATCGACATCGCCCGGACGCTGGGTTTTGACGCGCTGGAGATCAACAGCGGCAAGCTGGAGGCGTATCTGCAGGCCGGCTATACCGAGTCAGAGCTTCAAGCACTGCTCAACGACGTGCCTGTCACCGGCATCGGCTACCTGCGGGATATCGAACGCCAGGGTGACGAGCGTGACGACCTGTTCAATGAAGCCCGGCGGCTATTTGAGCTGGCCAATCTGGTGGGCGCCAAAGGCGTGCAAGTCCTCACCGGTCCGATCAATGTACAGGCGGTGATTGATTTTCAGGCGATCGGCAAGAGCCTGCATTACTCAGGCTTGCTGGGCATGGATCAGGCCGAACAATACGCCCGCACGGCAAGCAACCTGGCGGAGTTGGCCGATGTGGCCAGGCAATACGGTCTGCTGCTCTACCTCGAAGCCTTGTCCTGGACGCCACTCAACACCCTGGATCACCAACTGCAGCTGATTGAACGCACCGGGCGCAGCAACGTGAAGATGGTGATCGACTATTGGCATTGCTTTACCAGCGGCGTGACCCCTGCGGACGTCGCCCGGCTCGACAAGGACGTGATCTACGGCGTGCATGTCTGCGACTCACTGGCCTTCGAAGGCGGTATTCCGAATGAGGAAGTGCTGCGCGATGTGCCCACCGGCAGCGGCGTGCTCGACCTGGTCGAGTGGACCGCCGCGGTAAAGGCCACCGGTTACGCCGGGTGGTGGAGTTGTGAGTTGTTCTGCAAAAAACAGCAGCAGCAAAACAGCTACGCCGTCGCCCAACAATTGAAGACGCTGTTAACCGGCCTGGTCGGTTGATAACGCGCGTTTCGACACTGGCTGAATACTAAAAAGATCTGAGGTTGTCATGGTGGATTTCATCGTAATCGGGGGCGGCTCCACGGGCTGCACAGTCGCATCGCGCCTGAGTGAGGATGCGGGAGCGTCGGTGGTGCTGTTCGAGGAAGGCCCGCGGGATCGCAGCCCTTACATCCATATTCCCGGCGCCTACTACAAGACCGCCCAGGGCCCGCTGCTCAAGCGTTATGCGTGGGAGCCGACCGAGGACCAGCACCGCAGCGAAACGCCGACCATGGTCCAGGCCAGCGTGCTCGGGGGCGGCAGCTCGGTGAATGCGATGATTTATATCCGTGGCGTACCCGCCGACTACGACGGTTGGGCCGAACAGGGCGCCGCCGGGTGGTCGTATAAAGACGTGTTGCCGTACTTCAAAAAGGCCGAGGACAACGAGCGGTTCTGCAACGAGGTGCACGGTGTCGGCGGGCCGTTGGGGGTGTCGGACCCGATCAATATCCACCCCTTGACCAAAGTCTGGCTGCGGGCCTGCCAGCAGTTTGGATTGCCCTATAACGAAGACTTCAACTCGGGCCAGCCCGAGGGCTGCGGGCTGTACCAGATCACCGCCAAAAACGGCTTTCGCAGCAGTGCCGCCGTGGCCTACCTTGCGCCGGCCAAGTCGCGCAAGAACCTGACGGTGAAGACCGGCTGCCGGGTGCTGCGTATCCTGATGCAGGGCAACAAGGCCGTCGGCATCGAATACCTGGAGAAGGGCGTGCGTCAGGTGATGCACGCCGACAAGGAAATCATCCTGTCCTCCGGCGCCATCAACTCACCCCGGTTGCTGATGTTGTCGGGGATCGGGCCCGCTGAGCAGCTGGAAAAACACGGGATCAAAGTGGTTCAGGATTTGCCCGGTGTGGGGCAGAACCTGCAGGACCATATCGAAATTTCACTGGTGTATGAGCTGACCGGCCCCCACAGCTACGACAAGTACAAAAAACCGTGGTGGAAGCTTATGGCGGGGTTGCAGTACGCGTTGTTCCGGCAAGGCCCGGCGGCGTCCAACCTGATTGAAGGCGGGGCGTTCTGGTGGGGCGACAAGACGGCGGTGCACCCGGATATCCAGTATTTCATGGTGGTGGGCGCGGGCATCGAAGAGGGTGTGGATTCGGTGCCCGGCGGCAATGGCTGCACGTTGAACCTGGGGCAGATACGGCCAAGGTCCAGGGGCTATGTGGAGCTTTACTCCGCCGACCCGATGTCCCCGCCGCGCATCGTGCCCAACTACTTTTCCGATCCGTACGACATTGAAAGCCTGGTGGACGGTTGCCTGGTGGGCGAACAGATCATGGCCCAGGCGGCCTTCAAACCCTACGTGGCTCGTCGGCATGTGCCGGAACCCACCGTGCGCTCGCGCGAAGCGATGAAGCAGTTCTGTCACGAGGAAGCCCACGCCGCACTGCATCCATCCGGCACCTGTCGCATGGGTGTGGATGAGCGGGCGGTGGTGGGGCCGGACCTCAAGGTGCATGGCATCGAAGGGCTGCGGGTGGCCGATGCGTCGATCATGCCGACCCTGATTTCAGGCAACCCCAACTCGGTGTGCATCATGATCGGCGAAAAAGCTGCCGACATGATCCGGACCGCCCGATAGAGTTGCCCGGGCGGTAACACCAGCCTCTTTTTGGGGCAGGCTCAGGCGCCGATCAACCACAGCGCGAAACAGCTGCCGAGGGCCAGCAGCCCAAGGGCGATGCCAAGCTTTGCCTGCAGTTCAAGGGGCATTGCCCTAGGGGCCGGATGTTTGTCCATGGAATCAACGGACTGTACGCGGCCGTTGATCATCTGAGCGGTTGCAAAGAACAAACTGTGCATGGCATGTGCCTCGTGGGTCGTTTCTGCTCAAGTCGAGGCCGATATCGGCCGCCTGCTGGTCAAGAGCAAGCTCCATGCCATTGCCCCAACCTCAACGACGCCCCGTCCGTGTACTCACATCCACCCACACCGCCAGCACCAGGATGCTGCCCTTGACGATCATCTGCCAGTAGCTGTCCACGTCGAGCATCGACATGCCGTTGTCCAGGCTGCTGATCACCAGTGCGCCGAGCAGGGCGCCGTACACCGTGCCCGAACCGCCGCGCATTGAAGTACCGCCGATAAAGCATGCCGCGATAGCATCCAGTTCGCCCATGTTGCCCGCCGAAGGTGAACCCGCCGCCAGGCGCGCGGTGTTGACCAGCCCGGCGAGGGCGCACATCACGCCCATGATCCCGAAGATCCACAGCTTGACCGCCTGCACGTTGATCCCCGACAGGCGCGTGGCTTCCATGTTGCTGCCCACCGAGTAGATGCGCCGGCCAAAGACGGTCTGGCTGGTGACGTAACTGAACACCCCCAGCAGCACCAGCAGAAGCAGCACCGGCACGGGAATGCCGTCGTAGCTGTTGAGGGTGTAGACGAAGCCGGCCAGCACGAAACCGATCAACACCACGCGCACGCTGTCGCGCAGCATCGACGGCAGCGCCAAGCCGTGCAGGGCGCGGTTGTGGCGTTGGCGCCAGGTCAGGAATACCGTCAGCCCGAACAGCAACACGCCGAGGATCACACCCACCACCGTCGGCAGGTAGCCCTGGCCGATGTACACCAGTTGTGGCGAAACCGGTGCAATCGTGGTGCCGCCGGTAATGCCCAGCAGCACCCCGCGAAACGCGAGCATGCCGCCCAGGCCGACGATGAAGGAGGGGATGCGCAGGTACGCGGTCATGTAGCCGTTGCCCAGGCCAATCAGCAAGCCACAGAGGGCGACGATGGCCAGGTTCAGCGGCAGGGGAATGTGATAAACCACATCTAGGATCGCCGCGACGCCGCCGAGCAAACCGAGCATCGAGCCCACCGACAGGTCGATCTCGCCGCTGATGATCACCAGCACCATGCCGCAGGCCAGGATGCCGGTAATGGACATCTGCCGCAGCAGGTTCGACAGGTTGCGCGGGGTCAGGAAACCGCCTTCGGTCTGCCAGCTGAAAAACACCCAGATCAGCACCACGGCGATCAACAGGGCGAGCATTTTGTAGCGGGTGAAGAGCTGTTTGACCTGGTTCATTTACGCGGACTTCCGATCATTATTATTGTCATGCCCGTTCGGTTGGCTGAGGGCGGCGGCGAGCACCTGTTCCTGGGTCAGGCCCTGGTTGATGAAGTCGCCGCGCAACTGGCCCTCGCCGATCACCAGCACCCGGTCGGAGACCCCCAGTACCTCGGCCAGCTCCGAAGACACCATGATGATCGACACGCCTTCGGCCGCCAGCGCGCCCATCAATTTGTAGATCTCATATTTGGCGCCCACGTCCACGCCACGGGTCGGTTCGTCGAGGATCAGCACCCGGGGTTTGGTCAGGAGCATCTTGGCCAATACGGCCTTCTGCTGGTTGCCGCCGGAGAGGCTGGTGATCGGCAGGAACGGGTTCGCCGTCTTCAGGTGCATGCGCTTGATTTCCTGTTCGACGCTGCCCAGTTCCGCCTCGGCATCGATGCGCGTCAGGTGCGAGAAACGGTCCAGCACCGCCAGGGTAATGTTTTGCCCAACGCCCAGGTCCGGGACGATGCCCTGGCGCTTGCGGTCTTCCGGGACCATGCACAGCCCGGCGCGAATCGACTTCAGCGGCGTGCGTGTATCAATCGGTTTGCCATCCAGCCATACCTCGCCTTGGTAGCGCCCGGGGTAGCTGCCGAACAGCGCCGACACCAGTTCCGTGCGGCCGGCGCCCACCAGCCCGGCGATGCCGAGGATTTCGCCACGGCGCAGGCTGAACGAAACATTGTCCACCCGCTTGCGGCTCGGGTTATCGACGTCGTAGCAGGTGATGTTGCGCGCCTCGAACAGCACCTCGCCGACCGCATGGGGTTCGGTGGGGTAGAGGTTGCTCATCTCACGGCCGACCATCTGCGTGATGATGCGCGATACGTCCATCTCGGCCATGGCCGTGGTCGCGATGTGTTTGCCGTCGCGGATCACCGCGATGGTGTCGCAGATGGCCGAGACCTCATCGAGCTTGTGGGAGATGTACACGCAGGCGACGCCCTTTGCCTTGAGCCCACGGATGATGTCCAGCAGCACCTCGATTTCCGAGCGGGTCAGCGCCGAGGAGGGTTCGTCGAGGATCAGCAGGCGCGCCTGCTTGTTCAGGGCCTTGGCGATTTCCACCAGTTGCTGGTAGCCGCCGCCGTATTGCGAAACGGGCAGGGCGACGTTCATGTCCGGTACTTTCAGCTCGCGCATCAGGGCTTCGGCACGGTGCATCATGGCGGGGTAGTTCATGCGCCCGCCGGGCAGTGTCAGCTCGTGGCCCATGAAGATGTTTTCGGCCACCGAGAGGTCGGGTACCAGGGTCAGTTCCTGATGGATGATCACGATGCCGCAGGCTTCGGTTTCGGCGATGGAGTGGGCGCGCAACGGCTGGCCGTCCCAAAGGATTTCGCCGTCCCAGGTGCCATGGGGATACACCGCCGACAGCACTTTCATCAGGGTCGATTTGCCGGCGCCGTTCTCGCCGCACAACCCTACGCATTCCCCGGGTTTTACCTTGATGTCGATGCCATTCAGGGCTTTGACGCCACCGAAGGTCTTGACGATGTTGTTCATTTCCAGCAGGTAGTCGGACATGGCGGGCACTCATTCCACAGCGAAAAGGCAGGAGCGGCCTCAAACCGCCCCTGCAGTGAGCCGTACGCTTACTGCCCGGCGATTTGCGCTTTGGTGTAGAACCCGTCTTCTTCCAGCACGTTGACGTTGTCCTTGGTCAACGCGGTCGGCTTGAGCAGGATGCTCGACACCTGCTTGCTGCCGTTGTCGTACTGCGAGTTGTAGGCCGGTTTCTCGTCACGCACCAGTTGCACCGAGAGCTTGGCCGCCTCGGACGCCAGCAGCTTCAGGGGCTTGTAGACGGTCATGGTCTGGGTGCCGGCGATCACGCGCTTGATCGCGGCGAGGTCGGCATCCTGGCCCGAGACCGGCACCTTGCCCGCGAGTTTTTGTGCCGCCAGGGCCTGGATCGCGCCGCCGGCGGTGGCGTCGTTGGAGGCGACGATGCCGTCGATCTTGTTGCTGTTGGCGGTCAGGGCGTTTTCGACAATGCTCAGGGCTTCGGTGGGGTTCCATTCCTTGACCCATTGCTGGCCGACAATCTTGATGTCGCCCTTGTCGATCGAAGGCTGCAGCACCTTCATCTGGCCCTGGCGCAGGATCTTCGCGTTGTTGTCGGTAGGTGCGCCGCCCAGCAGGAAGTAATTGCCTTTAGGCTGCGCGTTCAACACGCCCTGGGCCTGCATCTCGCCGACCTTTTCGTTATCGAAGGAGATGTAGGCGTCGATATCGGCATTCAAAATCAGCCGGTCGTAGGACAGCACTTTCACCCCGGCTTTCTTGGCCTCGGCCACCACGTTGTTCAGCACCGTGGCATTGAACGGCACGATCACAATCACGTCGACGCCCCGGGAGATCAGGTTTTCAATCTGCGAGATCTGCCGCTGTTCGTTGGCGTCCGCCGACTGCACATAGACCTTGGCCCCCAGTTGCTCGGCGGCGGCGGTGAAATAATCGCGGTCGCGGGCCCAGCGTTCAAGGCGCAGGTCGTCGATGGAAAAGCCGATTTTCGGATGGGCCGCGTCGGCCATGACCGAATTGGAAAGCAGTGCCAGAACGCTGGTGAGCAAGACAGTTTTCAGGTGTTTCATGATGGTGAGTCCCTTTTATTGTTGTTTAGACGCACTGCTGGACCTGGAGCGTAGCGGTCATGGGTAGATAAAGCGATTCACTACGCCTTCGAGCATCTCCTGGCGGCCACTCACAGCTTGTGGGTTCAGTTGGTGGCTGAAGGCATGCTCGGCCAGCGACGCCAGGCTGAAGTCGCCGCCAAGCACGGCACGCCCGAAGGATTGGTCCCAGCCGGCATAACGCTGGGCCTTGAACTGTTCGAGGGCGTCGTTCTGCACCATGGCGGCGGCACGTTCCAGGGACAGCGCCAGCACGTCCATTGCGGCCACGTGGCCATGGAACAGGTCCACTTCGTCGAGGCTTTGGCGGCGTACCTTGGAGTCGAAGTTGTAGCCACCTCCCTTGAAGCCACCGGCCTTGAGTACCTCGTAGGTGACCAGGGTCAGCTCCTCGACGCTGTTGGGGAACTGGTCGGTGTCCCAGCCGTTCTGCGGGTCGCCACGGTTGGCGTCGATGCTGCCGAAAATGCCCAGGGACGCGGCGGTGGCGATCTCATGGTGAAAGCTGTGGCCGGCGAGGGTGGCATGGTTGGCCTCGATGTTGACCTTGATCTCTTTCTCCAGGCCGAACTGATGCAGGAAGCCAAACACGGTGGCGCTGTCGTAGTCGTATTGGTGCTTGGTGGGCTCCTGTGGCTTGGGCTCGATAAACAGCTCGCCGGTGAAGCCGATCTTGTATTTGTGCTCGACCACCATGCGCATGAACCGCCCGAGTTGCTCGCGCTCGCGCTTGAGGTCGGTATTGAGCAGGGTCTCGTAGCCTTCGCGGCCGCCCCACAACACATAGCTGGAGCCCTTGAGACGGTGGGTGGCATTCATCGCGCTGAACACCTGGGCCGCCGCATAGGCAAACACTTCCGGGTTCGGGTTACTGGCGGCGCCGGCGGCAAAGCGCGGGTTGCTGAAGCAGTTGGCAGTGCCCCACAGCAGCCGGATACCGGTCTGTTCCTGATGGCCTTCGAGCTGGTCGACCATCCGCGCAAAGTTGTCGCGGTACTCCGCCAGGCTTGCGCCTTCGGGAGCCACGTCGGTGTCGTGGAAGCTGTAGTAGTCGATGCCCAGCTTGGAGAAAAACTCGAACGCCGCTTCGGCCTTGCCGCGTGCCACTTGCAGGGCTTCCCCCGGTTGCTGCCAGGGCCGCTGGAAGGTGCCGGAGCCGAACATGTCACTGCCGGGCCAGACGAAGTTGTGCCAGTAACACGCGGCCATCCGCAGGTGCTCGCGCATCGGTTTGCCGAGGATCAGCTTGTTTGCATCGTAGTGCCGGAAGGCCAGGGGATAGTCGCTATCGGGGCCTTCATAGAGGATTTTTTCGACCGCAGGAAAGTAGGGCATCGCCAGATCCTTGTTGTTATGAGTGCACGTTAACCTTGCCTCGATACTAGCAACGGCCCCCGGCCAACCGATTATGAAAATCACCAGAGCGGGGTTCGATTTTGAGTGGTTTTACGCGCATAGTGGCTCGACATATCGCATGGAGCCGCCCCTGTGAAAACTGTCCCGCCTGTGCACCGGATTGCCCTGCTGTTCAATGGCAACAAGATCTACGATCGCGGCATCATCACCGGGATCGGCAACTACCTGAGCAGTACGCGGGTGTCGTGGGATCTGTTCCTGGAAGAGGACTTCGTCTGCCGGCTCAAGGGTATCGAGCGCTGGCATGGCGACGGGATCATTGCCGACTTCGACGACCCGGCGATGGGCCCCGCGTTGGCGGGTGTGCATGTGCCGGTGGTGGCGGTGGGCGGGTCTTATGAGGATGAGCGGGCTTACCCACGGCATACTCCGTATGTGGCCACTGACAATTTTGCTTTGATCAAGCTGGCCTATGAACACCTGATCGAAGCCGGGCTGACGCGCTTTGCCTGTTTCAGCCTGCCTGAAGCCGATATCAACCGTTGGGCCCAGGAGCGCGAAAAAGCCTTCCGCCGCCTGCTGGAGCGCGATGGCTTGCCGGTGGAGGTGTATCGCGGGCTCGGCACCAGCGCGCCGCTGTGGGACTCGGCGGTGGAACAACAAATTGCCTGGTTGCACAGCCTGCCCAAACCCATCGGCATCATCGCGGTCAGCGACGCCCGTGCCCGCCAGTTGCTGCAGGCCTGCCTCACCGCCGGCATCCCGGTGCCGGAGCAAGTGGCACTGATCGGCATCGACAACGACCCCTTGACCCGCACCCTGACCCGTGTACCGCTGAGCTCGGTGATCCAGGGCACTGAAAAAATGGGCCGCACCGCCGCGCGCCTGCTGCACCAGATGCTGCACGGCATGCCTTCGGCAGGCAGCCAGATCCTGGTGCCGCCGGAAGCGGTCAACGTGCAGACCTCAAGCCTGCACCAACCCCTCGGCCATCCCTACGTGATGCAGGCGCTGCATTTCATTCGCCAGTACGCCTGCCAGGGCATCAAGACTGCCCAGGTCGCCAACTACGTCGGCGTGTCGCGGTCGTCCCTGGAAGCGCATTTTCGCAGTGAACTGAACCGCAGCGTCCACGATGAAATCCTGCGCTTCAAACTCGCGGCTGCGGTTTCCAGCCTGGAAAATACCAGGGCCGCGATTGCGGATATTGCCTATGACTGCGGGTTCAAATCCGCCCAGTACCTGCACACGGTGTTCAAGCGCGAGTTCGGGTGTACGCCGAGGGAGTACCAGGTGGGGCAGGTCGAGCGCGATTCGAGCGATGTCATTTCTTTGTCGCCTTGAGTCCCTATTTTGTCCTGAGCTTCGCTCCAGAACTTCAAGGGATTGAATCGTCTTATGCCGACTCTTACACGCAGAACGTTGTTGCAAGCAGCTGCCATCGGATCCGCCTACACCCTGTTGCCCGACTCCATTCGCCAGGCCCTGGCGATCCCCGCCAACAACCGCACCGGCACCCTGATGGACGTCGAACATGTGGTGATCCTGATGCAGGAAAACCGCTCCTTCGATCACTACTTCGGCACCTTGCCGGGTGTGCGCGGGTTCAGTGACCGCTTCACCATTCCACTGCCGGGCGGGCACCGGGTGTGGGAGCAGCAGGGCGTTGGGCGGCGGATCCTGCCCTATCACCTGGACAGCTCCCGTGGCAACGCGCAGCGGGTCAGCGGCACGCCGCATTCCTGGGTCGACGAGCACGCCGCCTGGAGCAGCGGCCGGATGAACGCCTGGCCAACGTTCAAGACACCCACCTCGATGGGTTACTACCGTGAGCAGGAAGTGCCGTTCCAGTTCGCCCTGGCCAACACCTTTACCCTGTGCGACGCCTACCACTGTTCGGTACACGCAGGTACCAATCCCAATCGGCTGTTCCACTGGACCGGCACCAACGGCCCGACCGGTGCGAATGTGGCGGCGGTGGTCAACGAATGGGACGGCCCCGGAGCGGTGGGCGTGGGCTACACCTGGAAAACCTATCCCGAGCGCCTGGAAGAAGCGGGTGTGAGCTGGAAGGTTTACCAGTACCTGCCGGATAACTTTGGCGACAACCCC
This sequence comes from Pseudomonas sp. GP01-A4, assembly GCF_058780865.1. Lineage (NCBI taxonomy): Bacteria > Pseudomonadati > Pseudomonadota > Gammaproteobacteria > Pseudomonadales > Pseudomonadaceae > Pseudomonas > Pseudomonas sp. GP01-A4. The sequence continues at coordinate 52,170 of NZ_JBYSWF010000036.1, read as the reverse complement.
TTGGCCGGGTTTCGCCAGTTTCGTGCGGCCAGCGTCGCGGCCGGCAACCCCGCCGTGCCACCGAAAGACTTCAAGGATTTTGTGCCCTACAGCGATCAATTGAACGCCCGCGTGCCGTTGTACAAAGGCAATGGCAACACCCTGCCGGCGGTCAGCGGCAGCGACCTGGAATCGATCATCCAGGGCTTTCGCAAGGACGTGAACGACGGGCGCCTGCCACAGGTGAGTTGGCTGGTGGCGCCGGCCGATTACTCCGAACACCCCGGGCCTTCCAGCCCGGTGCAAGGCGGCTGGTTCACCCAGGAAATCCTCAAGGCACTGACCGCCAACCCGGACGTGTGGAGCAAGACCGTGCTGCTGGTCAACTACGATGAAAACGACGGTTTCTTCGACCACGTGCCGTCGCCGTCAGCCCCGTCCAAGCGCCTGGATGGCAGCTTTGCCGGAAAGTCCACGGTGAAGTTCGACAGCGAGATCTTCACCCACCCGGCACCGCCCGGCTCTAGCCAGCAACCCGCGCCGGACGGCGGGGTGTACGGGCCCGGGCCGCGAGTGCCAATGCTGGTGCTGTCGCCGTGGAGCCGTGGTGGCTGGGTCAATTCCCAGGCGTTTGATCACACCTCCGTGCTGCAATTTCTGGAGAAGCGTTTCCACGTGCGCGAACCCAATATCAGCGCCTGGCGCCGGGCGGTGTGCGGCGACCTCACCTCGGCCTTCAACTTCGTCAACCCCAACACCGAGACCCTGCCGCCGCTGCACACCATCAGCCGCCAGGCCGCCGACTCCCTGCGTCAACGCCAGGAGCAGCTGCCCCAGGTCGCCCTGCCGACGGTAGGCCAGCAACAGGCGCCGTTCCAGGCGCGAATGGCGCGGCCATCCCGGGCGCTGCCGTACCAGTTGAACGTTGAAGGCTCGGTTGACCGTCGCGCCAGTTCGGTGAGCCTGGACTTCTTCAACAATGGCGAACAGGGCGTGGTCTTCCACGTCTACGACCGCCTGCACCTGGACGAGGTACCGCGCCGCTACACGGTGGAAGCCGGCAAACACCTCAGTGACACCTGGCAAGTCGCGGGCGCCTACAAGCTCTGGCTGTTGGGGCCGAATGGGTTCCACCGTTCGTTCAAGGGGCACCTGCAGCGTCGCGAGCCGGAGTTATCCCTGGCGTATCACGGCGACACCTTGCTGCTGACCCTGGTCAACCCCGGCAAGCGTGCGGCCTCAATCACCATCGAGCGTTGCCCTTACACCAAGCAGGGGCCGTGGCTGCTGGAGATTGCGGGCGGCAGTACCGTGCAACGAACGTTCTCCTGCCAGCCGAATGGGGGCTGGTATGACTTCAAGCTACGTGACGAGCATGGCTGGGTGCGACGAGTGGCGGGGCGCATCGAGACGGGAGCGCACAGTATCAGTGATCCGTTGATGGGTAAGCGCGGGTAGGGGCTTGGTTCATAGGTGCGTGGTCTCGTTACGCTTGAAACGGAGTGCCAATACCTGCGTTGCCAAATAGGAACGCTGGGGTGTCGTTGCTGAACTTGTCACCGAGAATAGGTTCAGCACTTCACCTTGTAATTCCAATGAACCACAAAGGCTGCTTACGCTCGATTCCTGCGTTTGCGCTGCGGTGAGACTCACCGATTGCAGCGCTAGTCTGCTCGCAAGCGCGTTGATATCGGTGAAACCGGACACCTCAACATTACCCTCCGGTGTGGATAGCTGCCCACGGACGTGACCCGATCGCCGCTGGCTGGACGCGTACACAATCAGTTCAAGTGTCGTTCCGTTGTCAGCCACCCACGTACCGTTCAACGCGTCCTCAATCGGTAGCATCTCTAAGGGCTCCGCACCCGAATCATCGAGCGCCGCTGTATCCACTCGCCGATAAGTAAGCTTGTCAATGTAAGTTCCTTGTCCCGCAAGCCCGGGAAAGTCGCTGCTTGCTACCAACAAGTGCGATAACTGCAACCTGTCTCCTGCTGGTGTAACACTCATTTGCCCGTTCAGTCCTGAGCACCAATTCCAGCTCGGATCTGCTGGGTCATCGCCAGTGGAGTGCCATTCAATAGCCAATGTCACCGGCTGACTCAGAGCGGGAGACGCAGGGGTGCCCAGTTGAAAGCCTGTCACTTCGTACTTGCCTGTTGAGCCGGTCGAAGACTGATAGGTGCCGCGAATCCGATTGCCCGTCACTGCCAGGGTCATGACTGATCCATATTCATTTTTCCAGGTGCCTGCTACCGATTTTCGCCTGGTGGCAGGGACTTCAACCGCTGGGCCGGGGAGTATGACCTTTGTGTTCACCACCGGGCGAGGGCCGGCGTTGAATGAGCGTGACGAAGATCGGGTAATGATCTGGGGCCCATCCGGGCGATTGAACAGCCACATCCCAACCGGGGCGAGTGAGTAAACCTCCTGCCCGCATTGCACTACCTGGTATTCATAAACGGTGTAGCAATGCTCCATAACCAGTGATCCCACCAGCACAAGGTCAGGCAAGCCCAGCGGGGCAAACTGCGGGACGGTCTGCCCCTTTTGTGGGCCTTCTTCAACCAGCAGGTCGTACAGGTCAGCGCCCAGGGTGATTTCACCCTCGGCAAATCCCAACACAACATCAGGTCGTGCGCCACGAGCGATAAGCGCTAGGGTGCGCCCCATGATCTTGTCATCGCCCTTGAATTGCGAAGATCCAGAGTCCAGGGCAAAGCTTACGTTGTTCGCCAGCGTTTCACCGCCCACCGAGTAGGATTTCAGTTCGGTAGACCAGATGTATTCCACGCCCGGCAATCGGCTATAGAGGGACCAAGGGAGAAACAAACCTGGGCCCCGGGTTTTGGAGGTGTCGAAAGCACCCATCTGGCAGGTTCCGCTGCGATCGCTGGAGTTCCAGTCGAACGCTACGTAAGGATGCATCGGGTCGAGCCGACCACTACCGATCAAGTCCTGAAACAGAAATGAGCTTCGTCCTTCGATATAGGCGCTGCTGCACGGCAGGCCGATACCGCCGTCCCAATCCAGCTGCTTGAACTGGTCGCCGTCGTAGTTGGCTGCCAGAAACAACTTGATCGGCTGCACACTTCCTGTAGGAACGGTTAACACGTCCGAAGCGCTTTCAACCTGCATCGTGCCCCAGGGGCCAAAGCTATAGGGGCGTTGCAGGCAATCAGTAAATTCAAAGGTGCTGGAAGCCCGGTAGTCAAACCGGGCACCGGCGAAATGCGCGCATTTACCGGGTGGACAAAGTGTTGAAGTCACCCAACTGATATTGGTGCCTGAGTCGATTGCCAGCTTCAACGGTTGACCTGGACTGCCCAGTGCCATCGTTGAGTACCACGGCGATGCCCCGTTGTTCTGGAAGGGGCCCCGTTGCATAGGAAATACCAGCCCATTGGCCGGCGATTGTGTGTCCATGATGAATTCCGTTTCTGGGGTGATGTACAGCGACATCACACAGTAATAGAGCTTCCCGGTTGTTTGGGAAGCCGATGCCAACTGCATGCATTCAAACCGACTTGTCTCGAGGCTGATGTCGGGCAGCTTCTTGTTGTCTTGACCGAAATGGCGGCAACGGTTGGCGGTTCATTGCAAGGCCCTGCCTTCGGTCTCCGGAATAAATGCCACTAACATCACAGTAACCAGCATGAAGGCGTTGATGAGGGTGGTCGTAACATTGAAGGACGCGCCATAAGCCACCAGTGCACCGATCAGCGAGGGCGCGAGGATGTTGGCTACCCGTTGGGCGAAAATCGCCCAGCCGTAACCAATGGTGCGTAGTGGCGTCGGGTACAGTTCGGCGATCCAGGTGCCCCAGACACCCCAGGCGCCAAGGCTGAAAAAAGCCAGGGCAAAGTTGCTCAGGTAGAGCATTTCCAGGGCCTGTGCGTTGGCAAAGCCGTAGCCGGCTACCACTGAGGCTCCGATAAAGCCGATGATGATTTTCTTGCGTCCGAAACGATGGGTCAGGAAGGACGCGGCGACGTAACCGGGGATCATGCACAGCGCCGACAGTGCAATGAAGCCGTAGCTTTGCGGCAAGCTCAGACCACGTTGCTGCAATAGGGTCGGTAGCCAGGTCTGCAATCCCCAATAACCCCATGAGAACGTGAAGTTGACGAGGATTTGCAGGGCGCTGACTTTGAGCATGGCGCCTGCAAACAAATCGCGCTGGTAGCCTCGGGTGCTCTGGTCGACTTGCAGTTGGCAACTTTCAGCTATTTGCACGGCCCCGCGACTTAGTCGCTGGATCACCCTCTTGGCCTGCGCTTGCCTGCCCACACTCGCCAGCCAGTAAGGCGATTCCGGAACCCAGAGCGCCACCACCAGCGCCCAGAGGCTTCCCATCGAACTCAGCACGATAATCGCGCGCCAGCCCCAGGGCATCAGCCATACCGTGGCTCCCAGCGCCAGTAGCATCCCGATCGGCCAGCCCGAGGCAAGGTACACCGTGAGCGCGCCGCGATGGCGCACCGGCAGCAGTTCCTGGTAGTGGGCAAAGGTGACGACCATCATGCCCACTGCCGCTACGCCCGACAGCAAGCGCAGCACATAGAGGCTGAGGTAGTTCGGGGCGAACGCACTGGCCAGCGAAATCACGCCGTAGAGCGCCAGGCTCCAGAGAATCGCGCGTTTGCGCCCAATCCGTTCGGCCGCTTTGCCCCAGGCCAATGACCCAAGCAGCATGCCAATGAACATGGCACTGATCAGATTGCCGACCGCGAGCGCGTCGAGGGCCATGTCTTCTGCTATCAGCGGCGCGGTGTAGACGATGATCATCATCTCCCACGCCTCGATGGCAAATACAAAGAACAGCGCGAGGCAGCATTTGAGGTGCTCGCGCGTCAAGGGAACATTTCTGAACACATCGCCCACCTGCTGGATGGACGCGTTGCTGCCCGGCGAGGGCGTTTCGGTGACGTTGCTCATGCTCATGGAGGATCATCCAAGTGAGGGAGGGTTATGCCTTGACCCGATTGCCGATCGGCACCGGCCCCTGGAACAGGCCGAAGGCCTTGATCTCGGTTTCCGGTGGCGGTTCACAACTGCCGACCCGGCTGGGTGACCAGCCGAAGCGCCGTTTCATGCCGGCCATGGCCTCGGCCATCTTGAAGGCCGCGACCACGGGGTCGATGACCGGTACGCCGACTTCCCGCTGTACCTGCTCAAAGAAACCGAACTCGATGGTGCAGCCGAGCACGATGGCTTCGGCCCCGTCCTCTTCGACGGCCAACATGGCTTGTTCGATGATTCGACTGCGGGTGAGGGCGGGGTCCTTCTGGAATTCATCAACCCCCATACCCAGAGGCCTCATCGATGCCAGCCGGTCCGCCGCGCCGTAGTTGCGGACCCGCTCATGCATCTGCTCCATCCACTTGTTGCGCCCGACGATGATCGAGAACCGGTTGGCCAGCTGTGCAACTATTTGCAGGCTCGCCTGGCAAGGGGCGACGACAATCGTGTCGCCTGAGATTTCCCGGGCATCTTCCAGTGCCGGATCGTAGAAGCAGCCGATCACCAGCGCGTCGATGTTCTGTTGCCCGCAGTCGCGGGCGATACGGAGGGTGCGCTCGTAGGTGAGTGCTTCGTACGCGCGATATTCCAGGTGTGTCGGGCTGTGTGCCATGTCGAAGGACACGACTTCAATCTGTGTCGATGGTTGCTTGATGCCGTGGAGCAGATCGGCGATGGTGGCGTCGAATGTGGAGCAACCAATCGGGTTCAGCCAGCGCACCGTTACGGGTACGTCCTGCGGCTGGGGAGCGGTTGTTGTAGTGTGCATGCAATAGTCCTCGGAGATTTTCGCAAGCGCGATTAGAAGAACTTCACCAGTGCCATGGTCAGTTCATTGGCACGGGTCAGGTTGGCGCTGCGGTAGTACTCGAAGTTCATATTGGCGGAGAGGTAGAACCCCTGTTGGGCAAACCCGGTATAGGTCATGGACGGGCCGATCTTTCCAACGCGTGACTCGGCGAAGTCCGACGCGGCTTTATTGTTGATGTGATAGACGTGATGCACGCCCAACCACAGGTCGTCGGTGACGAGGTATCCGGCGGCAACATTCGCCAGCCACAAGCTGACCCCGCCGCGCAGGCGCTTGGGGTTGTCGGTGCCGAGGTCGGTGGTATTGCGATTGCGCGCGGCGTAATGGATGCCCGCTGGGGTAAAGGTCGCGGCAAAGTTCCCGACGCGCACGTAATTGGCGAGGCTGAAACTTACTGCGTATCGATTGGCAAAGGCGCCGTAACCGGCGATGTCGTCGTTGCCATTGGGGAACTCGACCATCAGGGTCGGGTTGGTCCAGAACGTGGTGTAGTCAGCAGAGCCGGGTTCGCTGGTGGACTCCACCACGTTGTAGTAGTAGGCAAAGCCCAGGTTGGGTGAAGCAATGCCCCAGGGGCTGGTGTCCCGTGCACCATTGGTGCTGGCGTAGCCGGGGACGGCGCCTACCCAGAACTGCAACTGGTCACGGGTTGTGTCGGTAAAGCCCGTTTCGGAGAAGTACGCCAACACCGTATTGCCACCGGCGCGGACGTTACCGTCTGCCGTGCGATTGAACACCGGGAATGACTCCAGTGCCCATTTGCCCGGGATGCCCGGCTGGCCAAAACCAATGAACTGCTCGGCGTTGGCTGATGCGCTGAATCCCAAAATCAAGGCAAGCGCGGGCAACACCCAAGGACGTGATGGGGTGTACGGTTTCATATCAGTTCTCGCTTTTTTGTTGTTGTTCTTAAGTACTGAGGGCTGGTGCGCTCGGCGTAATCGCCGTCAGCAGCTCCTGTGGTTCAAATCTGCACGCCGTATATCGTTCTGGCCGTTTCGGTATCGACATAGCCGTTCTTCAGGTCATCCAGTACGGCTTGTCGGTTGCGCTCAGAGGGCGACCCGTAACCACCACCGGCTCCGGTGCGCACGCGTACCAAATCGCCTGCGTCGAGGCTGATGCTGCTGGCCATGGCATAACGCTGTTGTGTGCCGTCGCAGCGGGTGACTTCGACATAGTTGGGCGTACCGTCCAATCCTTGTTCAAGCCCCCAAGGTGGTATGACGGCGCGGGTGTAGCCGCAGGTCAGGAAGCTGGCATCGGAGCGAATGCGGTAGTCGATCAGCAGGCCTCGCCCGCCACGGAACTGGCCGTGGCCGCCGGGCGCGTCATTGAGTTCCATACGCTCGACGTACAGGCCATAGCGGGCTTCGCACACCTCAACCGGGCAGTTGTAGGTTTCCCCGTGCAGGCCCGAGTACACCGCGTTGTTGCCGTCGCGGCCGGGTTCGGCCCCCCAGCCACCAATCTCGGGCTCCACCAGGGTGAATACGCGCCCGGTATCGGGATGCACACCGCCGATGATGGTGGCGCACACCGAGGCAAAATTACCAGCGGGCAGGCGATCGGGAAACCGCTGGGCCAGGCAGCGCAGGATCAGGTCGTGCACGCGGATCAGGTTCTCGAAATAGAACCCTTCGGCTGCGGGAGGCTGGGCATCAAACAGCGATCCGGGCCGGGTCAGTACCCGGAGGGGGCGGAAGGTGCCTCCATTGGTGACGCCTTGTGGCGCGGTCAAGGCCTTGAAGGCCATCTGCGCCGCGACGACTGCGCCATCTCGGCTAAGGTTGGTGGGCCCGGCACATTGGTCAGGGTTGTCGCGCAGGTCGATGATCAGCTCGCGCTCGGATATCTGAATCGACACATTGAAGAGCCTGCCGTCGTCCTGCATCTCCTGTTGATGAAGGTGGGTGGCGGGCAAGTCACGCAGTGCGCGCAAGGAGATCTTTTTGCCCAGGTTCATAAACTCCTGCATGGCTGTGAGGAACACCTCGATCCCGTACTTCGCGCTCAGTACCTGCAAGCGCAGGGCGCCACTGCGCACTGCGGCGACTCCTGCCCATAAATCCCCTTCCATGAAATCCGGCATACGGGTATTGCAGCGCAGGATCTGCAGCACCGAACGAATCGGCTGGCCCCGACTGATGAGTTTGACCGAGGCCAGGCGCAGGCCTTCCTGAAAAATCTCGGTTGCCTCCGTCGACAACGAACCCGGCACCATGCCGCTGATGTCGTTCCAGTGGGCGATGTTGGCGGTCCAGGCCAGCAATCGCCCCTCGGCGAACACCGGCATCGCCAGTACCACATCATTGAGGTGGGTGACGCCGCCACTGTGGGGATCATTGGTGATGAACACGTCACCGTCCTCGATTTCCCCGGGCGCGGGGTGCTGAATCAGAATCTGCTTGACGGCTTTATCGAGCACGCCGACAAAGGCTGGAATGCCGGCGCCCGAGCTGGCGATTTCGCCATGGGCATCGGTGATGCCGGTGCCCATGTCCAGAACCTCATAGATCACCGGGCTCATGGCAGCCTTGCGCATCGCCTCGAACATTTCATCGGCGATCGCCTGTAGCGAGTTCTGGATGATATCCAGGGTGAATATATCGATTTTGCTCATGGGGGCTGCTCCTTCAGGCGCCGAGGGTGATATGCAGGTTGCCGAGGCGGTCGACGAGTACTTGATTGCCGGGATGGACCACTACGGTGGAACCGGCGTCCTCGATGATGGCCGGGCCGCTGAAACTCATCTGCGGCTCCAGGCGGGCGTAGTCGTAGATGGCCGTGTCGTGGATGCCTTCGAGGGCGAAATCCACCGGGCGTTGGCCTTTGTGGGCCTCTGCCAGCGTGCGACCGGTGACGGGCAGGGCTTGCAGGTTCAACTTGCCAATCTGCGCGACGGCCACCAGATGGAAACCGACAATTTCCAACGGCGCCTGTAAGCGGTAGGAGTACTGCTGCTCATAGAGATCGTGGAAACGTCGGGCTATCGTCGGCCAATGCTTTGAGAGCGATTCTTCTTGACCCAAGGCGACCTCGACGGCGTGCTCCTGGTTCTGGTAGCGCAGCTTGCAGGACACCTGCACGTCGACCTGATCCGGAGCAATGGCTTCGCCGATAAACTGGGCCCGGGCGTTGTGCATCAGTTCCTCGAGAAACACTTGGGTAAGCGCCAGCGCGTCCTCGCGGTCGGTTTCGACAAAACGATTGATGAACAGGTCGCGACGCAGGTCCGACATGGTCATGCCCCATGCTGAGAATACGGAGGCGCCTCGGGGCACAATGACTTTCTTGACCCCAAGTTCCTGCGCCAGGGCGACTGCATGCATGGCTCCGCCGCCGCCGAAGGCGATTAGGGTCAACTCCCGGGGATCATGGCCACGGCTCAATGACACCAGTTTCAATGCGTTGACCATGTTGTCGTTGGCGATTCGAATGATGCCGCGGGCGATCTCGTCGGCGGGTAGCTTCAGACGCTTGCTCAGTGGGCCGAAGGCCTGCCTGACAGCGGCCATATCCGCGACCAGCTCTGCGCCGCAGAAGTAGTCAGGGTTGATCCGGCCCAAAGCCAGGTTGGCATCTGTCGTGGTGACCTGCGTACCGCCGTTGCCATAGGCCGCGGGGCCGGGCAGGGCGCCAGCGGATTCAGGGCCGACGTGCAGTTTATCGAACTCATCGACCCAGGCGACGGAACCACCGCCGTTGCCGATTTCCACCAGATCCACCACTGGCACCATGATCGGGTAGCCCGCATTGAGTCGATTACGCTCAATCCAGTAATCGGTCTTTATCGACACCTGGCCGTTACGTACCAGCGAGCATTTGGCGGTGGTGCCACCGATGTCCAATGCCAGCAGGTTGGGCTCATCAAGCAGGCGCCCCAGCTCGGCGGCGGCCCAGAAACCGCTGGCAGGCCCCGACTCGACCATGGTGATGGGAATGTCCCGCGCATGAGCCACACTGTCGACGCCGCAGTTGGACTGCATGATGTACAGCGGTGCTTCGTAGCCGCCTTCGCGCAGGCCCGTTTCCAGGTTCTCGAGGTAGCGTGCGGCGATGGGTTGGACGTAGGCCGAGAGCACTGTGGTGCTGGAGCGTTCGTATTCGCGCCACTCGCGAGTGATCTGGTGTGAGGCCACGACTGAGACCTCGGGCCAGAGCCGCTGTACTTCTTTCAGTACCGCCTGCTCATGGACCGGATTTGCATAGGCGTGCAACAGGCAGATGGCAATGGCTTGCACGCCATCGGCGCGAAACGCATCGAGTATGTCGCCCAGGCCTGAAAGGTCCAGGGCTTTACGCTCACTGCCGTCGGTATGCAGGCGACCACCTACCTCGCGCCTCAGGTAGCGAGGCACGAAGGGTGCTGGCTTGACCCATTTCAAGTTGAAGTAGTCGGGGCGATTGGCCCGGGCAATTTCGAGGATGTCGCGAAAGCCTTGGGTGGTGATCAAGGCCGTCTTTACGCCTCGACGCTCGGTCAAGGCGTTGATGACCACGGTGGTGCCGTGGGCGAGATAGTCGACAGTTTCCAGTGCAATGCCCGCTTTCTGGATGACATTGAGCACACCCTTGGCGAAGTTCGGCGGTGTGGTATCGACCTTGGCGGTGCGAATGATTTGTTGGCCGGTGGCCGGGTTGCTTTCGAAATAGACCAAGTCGGTAAATGTCCCACCGACATCGGTCGCTACACGCACAGTTTTACCGTCCATACCCACAGGGTATCTCCTGATGTGATTGTTGTTATCGGAGCTAGCAGAGCGTTGGGGCTCTCGCTGTTTAGACGGATGCTAGAGGACGGTGAGCGGGGGTTACTACCTGCGGCACGGGTAGTTCATGGCGCGATTTCCACACCGCCTACCCGGATGGGTAGGCGGGTGGGCTCAGAGAGAGGAATCAAGAACACCGAGGCGCAACGCTGCACTGATGGCGGCCGTGCGATTGTCTACCGAGAGCTTGGCGAAGATGTGTTTAAGATGAAATTTCACGGTGTTTTCAGAGACGTTCAACCCTTGAGCGATCGTCTTGTTTGGCTGGCCGCTGGCGAGCAAGGTGAGGATTTGTGTCTCCTTGGCGCTGAATGGCATATGGGCGCGCCCCGGGTGTGCCCGCCAGCCCCGTAGCCGCGTAAGGATGGCTGCCTGACCAGGAAGGGTTTCAGGGCAGGCTTCCAGAGCCGGCAGCAGACTTGGCCCCACTTCCAGCAGCAGGCCCGGCAAGATCTGTTGAGGTATCGATGCCAGGATCGGGGTCAGATCCTTGGTTTCCAGCGTTGACTGGCCTTTGCCATAGGCGACTAACGCCAGCAGTTGCAGGCGCCACGCAGGGAGGCACAAACCTTTGTCTTGCAGCACTTTGCCTTCTTGATACAAGCGGGTCAGCGCGGCGGCGGAACGTCCCGAGGCCAGTTGCAGGCGGGCCAGTGCCAAGGTGGCTGCTTCATGGTTACGCCAGTCATCGCGGTCACCTGCAATATGTTCAAGGTCGACCCGCAATGCCTCCTCGCGAGCCTTTACCAGGGAGCCGCACTGCACCAGCAAATCGACCCGCCATGCATTGACCAATCGTGTCAGCCGCAGCCATTCACGGGTGTCCGCCAACTGTGCCACCTGTTCCAGTTCACGCAGCGCCAGCTGCATGCCTTGACTGCGCAGCGTCGTGCGCCACGCGACTTCCGCTGTTGTGGCGGCGATATCCAGCCAGCCATCCGTCTGTTCGAGGGATGCCCAGCCGTCCCGCCACCAGGCTGTCGCCTCGGACCATGCACCTTGCCAGTAGCAGTGCTGTGCCTTTAGGCAGCCGACTAGCGCGTTGACTGAGCTTTCATGGCCAAACTGATCGCTTGAAATGGCCAGCGCCTCGTCGACCATGCGACTCGACTGGGTAATGTTGCCCATCAAGGAAAGTACTTGTGCCTCATGAATGCGGCAGTAATTTTCACCGCGCGGAATATCGACCAAACGCATCTTGATATGGGCTGCCCGGATGGTTTGCAGCGCGCGGGGCAGTTCTGCGTGAGTCATGGCTTTCAAAGCCTCTACACAGGCAAGGGTTGCCTGGGCCAGCACTTCGTCGCCCTGCAACCGTACTGGGTCGAACGGACTTTCGTGGTTCTCTGCGAAACGATCGACGTAGGCGTTCACCAACGTTTGAATAACCTGGAAGTCTCGCTTCAGGCGCCTGTCGTCCTGGATGACGCCTTGCGCCAGCTTTAGTAGTTGAGTGGCTAACCTGTGGTCTCCAAGCTTGGCGTGCAAATACGCTTGGAGCAGCAAAAGGTCAGGTTCGCTGCGCCGTGTTGGCTCATCGAACTGCTGCAACAGGCTTTGTGCATAGCGGATCCCATGCCTCAGTACGGACTCCCATCCCCCTGCACGCACCACCATATTCACTGCCAGCGCGATATCGCTGGCACGTAACGTATGTGACACAGCCTGGATCCAGTCCTTTTCTTGTGCCAGCCATTGGGCGGCAGCGCGGTGAATGCGCTGGGCATTTTTGGTGTCACACCGTTTGCTCAGGAAATCCCGCAGCAGACGGTGGTAGCGGAACCACTGACGCTGGGCATCCAGCGGAACCAGCAGGGCGTCCAGGTGGCTTAACTGTGCAAGCAGTTGGGTACTGTCCGTGCGCTCGCGTATCGCGTCAGCGAACCCTGCGTTGAAACGCTCCAGCAATGCGGTATCGATCAGGAAGGATTGGCACGCTGGTGGCAAGCGTCCCACGACTTGTTCTGTCAGGTAGGCAGCGACATTGGTCACGTGCCCGGAAAACTCGTTCAGGCAGTACAGCGAGCCGTCGCCACTGGCTCGCCACAGCCGAGCCAGTTGCACGGCCACGGGCCAACCTTCGGTTGTTTCATGCAGGTGATGCAGGTCTGACGATGAGAGATCGGGTCCCAGGATCGTGTTGGTTTCGCTCGTTGAAAGCGTCAATTCGCGAGCCGTCACCTCGCGCACCCAGCCCATGGTTTTCCAGCGTGCCAAGGGCCATTGGGGGCGAGTACGGCTGGCGACAACCCATTGCAGCCAGGGTGCAGCTTGTTCCAGCAACGCTTGCACAATGGAGTCGAGGTGTTCGTTGGCGGCTGTATGGTAGTCATCGAGCAGTAGGGTGATGGAGCGGTTTTCGCGCGCCATGGCGTGAAGCAAGGCAGTGATGGTGCGCTGTGGTTGTGCATCCAGGGATTGGGCCTCTGCCAGCCGTGGCAGGTGTCCGAGATCAAGGCCTGCGTGGTCAAGCGCCAGAATCAGATAAGCCAGGAAACGGTTAGGTTCTGCGTCTGCTTCATCCAGCGATAGCCAGGCAACGGTTGCCTGTGGGGAGGTGCAGAGAAGTTCCTGTCGCCACTGCATCAATAGCGTTGTTTTGCCGTATCCAGGGGGCGCCACAAGGAGAATCAAAGGCCCTTCAATCCTCGTCTTTAATGACGTCAACAAGTCTTGCCGGGGCATTGAGGTGAGCAACGTCAGCGGCGGTGTCAGTTTGCCTATCCAGCGCCAGGTATGTTGGGAGTTACTTGAAGAAGGGGCATGGGTCACGGCGGGGCGGCTCGTGTCGGGAGTATGCCCGAATGCTTTATCAGGAATAGGCAGGTTGCGTTGGGATGATGAGTAACGAAATGTTTACATGATGCAGCAAGCTGAGCGGCCAATAAGGGCTTACGCCAGATGAGTTTTGTGAGGTTTTGTAGGGCCTATCCCTGTTTTGTGTAGGAGCAGGGCTTTCTCCCCTTGCAGCGCTTGAAACGCCACCCCTCTGGGCCATAGCCTCACGCTTTTCCTGACACTGAGGCCCGGCATTGGGTAAGCGAAAAACGGTTTGGCCCACGGAGCGGGAAGTTCGACTGCGCTTTATCCTGCTGGCAATCATTGAAACGGCCTGTATTCGAGGCGTTCCCATCGAACGCCTGCTGCTTTCATACATACTGTTGCGCAACAAGCCGACCCAGGAGCAACTTTGGGAGGCCATCAGCGATTGCCTGCTCCTCGATGAGATGCGTGGCTTTCGATTTGAACCCGGGTCGGAAGCCGATCGGTTGATGCGCAAGATCAGCAGCGAAATCAATCAGTCCTGACGAGCCACCAGCGCCGGCGTGCGCGGCGGCACCAGGCGCTTGCTGCCCGTCGACTCATAGGCCGATGCCAATCGCAGCAGCGCCGAATCGTCATACGCCCGGCCGGCAAATGTCAGCCCCACCGGCATGCCGATGTCGGCCATGACGCCCATGGGCACCGTCACTGTCGGCACGCCCAAATGGCGGATGGCGAGGTTGCCGTTGGCGACCCACACTCCGTTGCTCCAGGCGATATCCGCCGACGCGGGATTCACATCCGCATCCGCCGGACCTACGTCGGCAACTGTCGGAAAAATCACCGCATCCAGCCCCAGGTTATCCATCCAGTCTTCAAGGTCGATGCGTCGTGTCTGTTCCAGGCCGCGCAGGCCGTCGGGCACGGTGCTGATCCTGTCCCACGGCGTGATGCCGCGCTCGGCCATGCGCACGTATTCGTCCATGCCGGCGGCCAGGTCGTCTTCGCGGTTGGGCAGGGTGCCGGGGTCGTGGGGGAAGATCTTCGGGCCGTCGACATCCGCCAGGCGGTTCAGCGCAGGGTCGCCATTGGCCCGCAGGAAATCATCGAACGCCCAGGCCGACAGTTCCCACAATTCATCGTGGAGGAATTCCTTGGACACCAGGCCTCGGGTAAACACTTTCGGTGCGCCCGGGCGATCGCCTTCGCAATTGGAGACCAGCGGGAAATCCACCTCGACCACTTCTGCGCCGGCGGCTTCAAGTGCCTTGCGCGCAGCTTCCCAGAGCTCGATCACCGAGGCCCGGGTTTTGATTGGCTGGCCAGTAGGGCCGCCGATTCCCGGGGCGTCGCTGGTGCCTGCCTCGGGGTCGGCGTTGATGTACATGCGCGGCACGCCGAAGCGTTTGCCGGCGAGTGCATCGCCGGTCGCGGCCAGGTCTGCGTAGGATTGCGGGCGTACCGAGGCGACGCCGGGGATTGGCACCCAGGGTTGCATCCGCCACAGGTCGCCGCGTGTGTCGGGGTCTTCTGCGACCACGACGTCGAGCACTTCAAGCAGGTCGGCCATGGTCCGGGCGTAAGGCACGACCACGTCCATGGTCGGGGTCAGCGGCCAGTTGCCGCGCACCGAGATCACGCCACGGGACGGGGTGTAGGCACACAGGCCATTGTTGGACGCCGGGCCGCGCCCGCTGGACCAGGTTTCTTCCGCCAGGCCAAACGCCGCGAAGCTCGCCGCAGTCGCCGTGCCGGCGCCGTTGGAGGAGCCCGAGGCGAACGGTGCGGTGAGGTAGTCGGCGTTGTACGGGCTCTCGGCCCGGCCATATACGCCGCGCTGCATGCCGCCGTTGGCCATCGGCGGCATGTTGGTCTTGCCCAGGCAAATGGCGCCTGTTGCCCGCAGTCGCTCGATGGTGAACGCATCGCGGTAGGCAACCAGGTTCGCGAAAGCCGGGCTGCCGGAAGCGGCGGTGAGGCCCTTGACCAGGTAGCTGTCTTTGGCCGTGTAGGGAATGCCGTCGAGCGGGCCCAGGGTTGTGCCGCTGGTCCGGCGTGCGTCGGATGCCCGGGCTTCCTCCAGCGCTTGCGGGTTGCGCACCACCACCGCGTTGAGCGCGGTGGCAGTCGTGGGGGCGTCGTAGGCGTCGATCCTGGCGAGGTAAGCCTCGACCAGTTCAACCGCCGTGGTCTGGCCGGATTCGAGCGCAGTGCGCAGCTGGGCAATGGAAACTTCGGTTACTTCGATCACGTGGTTATCGCCGGGTGCAGAAAAGGGGGAGGGCTTGAGTGCTGACTCAATCCAATCAGTGAAAGTAGCTTACTGATAGATTTTTCATAGCGCCAGAGAATGGCATCCCTTACTGTGGCCCCTTCATTTCCTTATCGATAACGGTGCTGTTTATGTCCGATGAAGTGCGGCTTGTCGTCATCATCAATACCCAGCCTGGCCGGGGTGCGGACCAGTTGGCGGCCTTTGCCGGGCTCGCTCCGCTGGTCCGGGCCGAAGCCGGTTGCATCCAGTACGACCTGCATCCGGTCGAGGGCAACAGCGACAGTTTTGTGTTGATCGAGACGTGGGCTTCAAAGGCGGCGCTCAAGGATCACCACGCAGCGCCGCACATGCTGGAAGCCGCGAAGCACAACCCGACATTCCGTGCGGGCCCCTCCAACGTATTGGTGCTGGAACCTGCCGTCCAGGCACGTTGACTTCAACCCGGCAGCTCAAGGGTTTATCATTGCCCCTTCATTTTTTGCTGCCCGGAAAGATTTCGATGTTGTTTACAAGGACTGTCATGACGAGCGCACTGCTCGCCGTTCTGGCCACCCAGGCCCACGCGTCCAGCCTGGACCTGACCTACGAGGCACCTGTCCTCAGCGCTGTACCGCTCACGCCGCAGGCTGAGCCCAAACCGCGCTTTCCGGTCAAAAGCCTTGCGCCGGTGACCGTGGAAAACAGCTGCACCGGCCGCGAGTGCACCTACGAAGGCGACATCAGCCTGCCCCGTGAGGAGCAGACTGTGCGGCGTATTTCCATCGGTATTCAATAAAGCCGGCTGGCGCCTCAGACGATCCCATACCGGGGCGCCGGCTTGCCTGTTTGCGTGGCCGCAAACAACGCACCACGCGCCGCATCATAGGTCTCCCACAACGAACCATCGGCCACCGACGGCCAGGTGATCGTCTCACCCTGATCCAGCCCGGCCAGTGCCGCGTCCACCAGGTTTTCGGTGGTCATGACCGACTCCTGTTCCAGGGCGGAAAGCGGAATGCCCGACGCGTCCCAGATCTCGGTAGCGGTGGCTGCCGGCAACACGATCTGCACCTTCACCCCGGTTTCCGCCAGTTCCGATTGCAAGCCACGGCTGAATGCCAGGACATAGCTCTTGGTGCCGCTGTACACCGAGCTGACCGGCAGCGAGTGCACGCCCAACACCGATGCCACGTTGATGATCAAACCTTCATTGCGCACCAGCATGCCCGGCAGCGCCGCGTGGGTCAGGCGGGTGAGGGCGGTGATGTTCAGGGCGATCTGGGTCGTGGAATCCTCGACCGAGGATTGAGCCAGCGGATGCAGGCGGGCCAGGCCGGCGTTATTCACCAGCACCTGGATCGCCGGGTTGCCGGCGAGCAGGCTTTCAACACGGGCCAGGTCCGCGGGGTTTACCAGGTCGGCGCCGATGGTCTGGACCTCGCGCCCGTAGGTTTGAGTGATCTTCGCCGCCAGGGCTTCGAGGCGGTCTTCACGACGGGCGACCAGGATCAAGTCGTAGCCACGGGCTGCCAATCGGTCGGCATACACGGCGCCAATACCTGAAGAAGCACCCGTGATCAGGGCAATTTTTGTGGAAGCAGGGATCGACATGAACGGCTCCAATAGATGAGTACTCAACCAATATTGTTGAGGGCTCAAGTTATAGGCTTGGCGTTTGTCCTTGTCAATGGTTTAGTACTCAATCATTCTACCGGCATGGAGGATCTGAAAATGCCAACACACAAGACTGACAAGCCTGATGCCCGTGCCGACCTTTTGAGCCTGCTGGGGGACGTGGCGTGCACCAACAACGCACTGCGCCGTGCCGCCCGGCGGCTGGGCCAACTGTATGACGAAGCGCTGGCGCCGATTGGCCTGAAGGCTACGCAGGTCGGCTTGCTGGGTGAAATCGCCCGGTGGGCGGCGGTGGATGAGCAGGCAGGGCCGACGTTGCAGGAGCTGGCCGGACGCCTGGCGATCCTGATGTCGGCGCTGACCCATGCGATGAAGCCGCTGGTGCGCGACGGGATTGTCGAGCTGCGCCCGGATGCCCTGGACAAGCGCACCAAACGCTGCGTGCTCACGCCCAAGGGCGAAGCGCTGTTCAGTGAGGCGCTGGTGTACTGGGCGGCCGCCAATAACCGGGTAGAGGAGGTGCTGGGGCATGATTCGGCCGCGCAGCTGCGCGGCATGGCAGACCATGTCGCCTCCGAAGAATTTCTGGCGGACTACAACAGCCGATCCGCGCAGGCATAAGCCAGATCCTTTGGTTATTAGACAGACGCCGTTCGCCCATCCGATGCTGGGCCCCTCTCGATCAGGGGCTTTCCATGACCACTCAACGCCAACTGAAGCTGGGCGCGTTCATGCGTCCGGTCAGCATCCACACCGGCGCCTGGCGCTATCCCGGCGCTTACCGTGACGCCAACTTCAACTTCAAGCACCTCAAGCAGTTTGCCCAAACCCTGGAGAAAGCGCGTTTCGATGCGTTCTTCATGGCCGACCACCTGGCCCTGCTCAACATGCCCATCGACGCGTTGAAGCGCAGCCACACCGCCACCTCCTTCGAACCGTTCACCTTATTGTCGGCCCTGAGCCAGGCCACCGAGCACATCGGCCTGGTAGCCACGGCCTCGACCACCTACGACGAACCGTTCCACATTGCCCGGCGCTTCGCGTCCCTGGATCACCTGAGCCACGGCCGCGCCGGCTGGAATATCGTCACCACTGCCAACCCGGATGCGGCGCAGAATTTCGGCCTGGAGCAGGCCTATGCCCACGACGAGCGCTACGCCCGTGCGCGGGAGTTCTACGATGTGGTCACCGGGCTCTGGGACAGTTGGGCCGATGATGCCTTCATCCGCGATGCCGACAGCGGTGTGTACTTCGACCCCGACAAGCTGCACACCCTCAATCACCAGGGCCGCTACCTCAATGTGCGCGGCCCGCTGCACATTGCCCGCCCGGTGCAGGGCTGGCCGGTGATCGTGCAGGCCGGCGCCTCGGAGCCGGGCCGGCAATTGGCGGCAGAAACCGCCGAGGTGATTTTCGTGGCGCCCGGCACGCTCGAGGAAGGGCGTAAATTCTATGCCGATATCAAGCGCCGGATGCTGGCGGTGGGGCGGCATCCCGACCATCTGAAGATCTTGCCCGGGGCGTTTGTGGTGGTCGGCGATACGCTGGAAGATGCGCGGCGGATTCGTGCGCATCTCGACAGCCTGGTGCATTACGAAAGTGCGATTGCCTCGCTGTCGATCGCGCTGGGTACCGACGCGACGAAGTTTGATCCCGACCAATACCTCCCGGCGATTCCCCAAACCAACGCCAGCCAGAGCTCCCGCGAACGGGTACTGGCGCTGGCTGATCGCGAACAGTTGACGGTGCGCCAATTGGCCCAGCGTCTTGGCGGTTATGCAGGTCTCTCGTTTGTCGGCACCGCCCACAGTATTGCCGATGAGATGCAGCAGTGGCTGGAAGAAGAGGGCAGCGATGGCTTCAACATCATGTTCCCGTGGCTGCCGGGCGGGCTCGATGACTTTGTGGCCAGGGTGGTGCCCGAGTTGCAGGGGCGCGGGATCTTCCGGCGCGAGTACGAAGGCTCTACCCTGCGGGAAAACCTCGGGCTGCCGCGTCCGGCGAACCGCTTCTTCGCCGAATGAGCGGGTATTTCTACCGTGGTTAGATCGTTTATTTCCTTCTGATTGGGGGCCATTCCCCAATCGCATATCCATCGCGCCGGTTTGGCCCTGATAGCGGAGCCGGCCGGCGTGATCACGCCAAAGCATCTGTCATCGCGGAATTATCCGCTGCCGCGCCCCGGGAAATCCCCATGCAGCGTCTATTCCTGCTGCTGGGCCAGCGTCTTGCGCCGTTGTGCGGCCTCTCTAGAATCGGCCCCAGAACTTACTCATTTCCTGTCGATTACGGAGTTTCGAAGATGATGAACGCCATGCAGATGCCAATGAACAACGCGATGCCGATGATGCCGATGATGGGCATGCCGATGATGATGGCAACCATGACCTGCAAGATGACCGACGAGGCCATGATGTGCACCATGAAGCCGGCCGCGGGCATGGACATGGCGATGTTCAAGAATAACGCCGAAATGATGGCGATGATGATGAACTGCGGCATGCCGATGATGATGCAGTGCGCCAACATGTCGATGATGTGCATGTCTGAAGACGGCATGGCGATGATGAACAGCATGTCGACCATGAACATGCCGATGATGATGCCGATGGGCATGCCTATGCCGATGATGAAGTGCGTCATGGAATGCAAGATGGAAGCCGACTGCATGACCTGCAAGATGATGCCGATGCCTGGCATGAGCATGGACATGATGAACAACTGCTGCATGCTGATGATGAAGATGATGAACGACTGCGCCATGCCGATGATGATGAGCTGCAACGGCATGCCGATGATGTGCTGCACCTGCTGATTCGTTTGGCGTGAAATCAAAAAGCCCCGGCGTGTGCCGGGGCTTTTTGCGTTTCAGTCCAGGCGTTCCGGGTAGGTGATCACCAGGAACGCCACCGCCTCACTGTCTGCGGGGTTGCGGTAGCGGTGGGGCTGGTCGGCGTAGAACAGGATCGAATCACCGGTGGACAGCAGGTAGCGTTCCTCGTTGACGCTGACTTCCAGCACGCCCTGGGCCACCACCAGGTTTTCCTGGATGCCGGGCCCGTGACCTTCTGAAATCTCCTCGCCGAGGGCCTTCAGGCGTATCTCGTAGAACTCCGACTGGCGCGCCATATCGTAGGGAAACAGCGCCCGGCTGATGAAGCTGCCATCGGCACTCACCAGGCGTTTGCTTTGTTGCGCCGGCAGCAGTTCAACCCCTTCGAACGCACGGTTCTCCAGGAACGCCGCCACCGACACTTTCAAGCCTTTGGCGATCTTGCACAGCACCTTGATCGACGGCACGCTGCGCCCGGACTCGATCTGCGCAAGCATCGCCCGGCTTACGCCGCAGTTGCGCGCCAGGGCATCCAGCGACAGGTAGCGTTTACTGCGCAGGCGCTGCAGGTTCTGCGCGACGCACTGGCCGATGGCGTCATCGTCGCCGCTGTTGCAGTCCTTGGATTTGGTGGGGAGGTCGGGCACTTCGGGTATCGCGTGCAGGAAATTCATCGCCTCACGCCCGGCGGGTATCGCTGGACGTGGTGACGTGTGCGGTAAACAGCGCGACCCCGGCCCGTGCCGCATACATCGCCCACATCAGTTCAGCCGCTGCGCGAGCCTGGCGGCGTTTGCGGTGGAGGGTGAAATCGATGACAGTGGCGGATGTTTGCATGACGTAAATCTCTGGGGACTCAATGGCTCTACAGTAATCGGTGCCGCTTATTTCCATAAATACTGAGTTTGCATTTGGTAATTCTATTTTGGACTTAACGCCGATGGGGGCCTGTGCGTTCATCAATGGTGACCCGCCGCGCTTCACGGGCTTCCCACCACAGACCTTGTGCCGGACCGAGCCCGTCGCAAAAACGAATTCCAAGGATTTACCCCCATGCCCCCCGCGTTTCCGTTCACCTCCCGAAAAGCCTGGCCCTTGCTGGGCTTTGGCGCCGCCCTGAGCTTCAGCCCGGCCACCCAGGCCGAAGACACGCTGCAACTGGCCCCCGTCGAAGTCAGCAGCGCCGAACTCAGCGCCGACGAACTGGCCGAGGTCCAGCTCAAGAGCGTGCCCGGCGCTACCAACTACATCGACATGGGCAGCGTCGATCAGGGGCGGGTGAGCACCAACGAGGACGTATTCAAGTACCAGGCCGGTGTTTATGCCAAGGCGGCAAACAACGAAGGGGTGAAGCTTTCGATCCGTGGCTCGGGTATCAACCGGGGCCCGGGCGCCCACGCTTCCGGCCTGTATGAAACCTTCGACGGCCTGCCACTGACCGGCCCGGGTGGCACGCCCTACGAACTCAAGGACCCGTTGTGGCTCAGCCGCGTTGAAGTGCTGCGTGGCGCCAACGGTTTTGACCAGGGCGCATTGGCCCTGGGTGGGGCAGTCAATTACGTGACCCACACCGGCTACGACGCGCCCAGGCTGCAAGTACGCTACGAAGCCGGCAGCCATGGCTACGGCCAGCGAGAGATCAGCTCGGGCCAGGTGCTGGGGGATGCCGACTACTACATCAGCCTCACCGACTCGCAATACGACGGTTTCCAGAACCACAGCGCCGGCAGCGGCAAGGGCATCGCGGCCAACTTCGGCTACCGCTTCAACCCCGACCTGGAAACCCGCTTCTACTTTCGCTACCGCGAAACCGACAACGATTCCCCCGGCAAACTGACCCGCGACCAGATCAGCCACGACCCGCGCGCCGCCGCCAGCCTCAACGTGGCGCGAGACTCGAAACGCACGCAACCGGGCTCGACCTGGATCGCCAACAAAACCACCCTGCACCTGGACGACAACGCCCGGGTCGAGGTCGGGCTGGCGTATCACGATTATCCGATGGACCTGCGCGAGGGCACCAACCGTCTCAAGGTTGCCTACACCGACGTCAGCGGCACCCTGAATTACATCCGCCAGGACACATTGTTCGGGCGTGACAGCAAGACCACCCTCGGCCTGCGCACCACCCAGGCGATGCCGAACAACGGCGGCTCGGAATTCGTGCGGATCCCCACCGGCAATACGGCGGGCTACGCGCCCGGCACCAGGACCCGCGACTACAGCTACCTGGGTTCGGACACCGTGCTGCATATCGGCAATGACCTGGAACTGCTGCCGGACCTGTGGCTGACCACCGGGCTGGCGGCGATCTACACCCGTCGTGAAACCGAAGTCAGCTACCCGCAGACCCACACACCCGTCAGCCAGCACGATTGGGATTACGCGCCAAGGGTTGGCCTGCGCTACGACTTCAGCCCCCAATTGCAGGTGTACGGCAACCTGAGTCGCTCGGTGGAACCGCCTCATGCGTGGTCGATGATCTGGGGTTCCAACAAGTACTTCCCCGTGGGCAGCGGCCCGGCCAGCGGTTTGCAACGTGAAGGGGTGAAGCTGAAAAACCAGACCGCCACCACCCTGGAAGTCGGCGGTCGCGGTGAAGCGTGGTTCGGTCAGTGGGACCTGGCGCTGTACCGCTCCGAGGTGCGCCACGAACTGCTCAGCGTCGAAACCCAGGCCGCGACGTCCACCACGTCCGCAATAATCGCCGAATCCAACGCCAGCCCAACCGTGCACCAAGGCCTGGAGCTGAGCCTGATCAGCCCGCTGTGGGACGGTGGCCGCACGGGCCAGCTCGCCCTGCGCCAGGCCTACACCTACAGCGACTTCCACTACCGCAACGACGACCGCTTCAGCGACAACACCTTGCCCGGCATCCCCAGGCACTACTACCAGGCGCAATTGCGCTACAGCCACCCTAGCGGTTTCTACACCAGCCTCAATGGCGAACATTCATCGCGGGTCGCGGTGGACTACGCCAACTCCTACTACGCGGCGGCCTACACACTGCTCGGCGCGACGCTCGGGTACGACGCGCCGAAGCACGACTGGCAAGCCTGGGTCGACCTGCGCAACCTGACCAACCGGCGTTACGCGAACACGGTCACGCCGGGTTATGACGACAAGGGGCTGGACGTGGCGCGGTCGACGCCGGGGGATGGCATGGGGGTTTACACCGGGGTTTCCTGGAGCTGGCGTTAATCCGTAAAGTGTTTGATGTTGGCAGTGGGTGATTGCGGGCAAAGCGTACGTTCAGCGAACGAAGGCTGCATGCACCAGGCGCTGCAGCTGCGTTCGCTCCCACAGGCTCATCAGATCGAGCGGATTGGTGCCGTAACGTTGCCAGGTGTCCAGTGAACCTTGCCTGTTATCCGGTGCAATACAGCGCAGGCAGCACTCCAGAGCCGTCCCGCAGGTTGACAGCGTGACCTGCCAGCCGTCGATGTCGACAACCATTTGCTCGTCGCTGGAGCTGACGGGTTTCAGCGTTCGAACCTCTAATGCCACGTCCTTGAGCAGTTGATAGGCCTCGCGGGTAGAGACCGTGTTGGCGAAGGTTGTCATGCGTGATGTCCTTGTATGAGTCGCAGAAGTGTCGCGTGCGCACTGGTCGCTTTCAAGGTGGGCACAGCAAGTCGCAGATTCGTTGCAAGCCATCACTCCATCCTTGCTCCCCCTTCGTTTTACTGTCATCGTTCGCGCAATTGGTAATCTTTCTTGTTTGAGAAATTTTTGCGCATGCATGACTTTCCTGTAGCTGATGGTGATACAACCCGTCGCCAGCAGACCATCACCACCCTCTACAGCGACCATCATTCCTGGTTGCACGGTTGGCTGCGCAAGAAACTCGGCTGCTCGCAACATGCCGCCGACCTGGCCCACGACGCGTTTATCCGCATCCTGCTGCTGGCCGATCCCCATACCATCAAGGAACCCCGCGCCTTCCTGGCCACCACGGCGGGGCGCTTGATGATCGATGGCGCGCGTCGGCGGCGCATCGAAAAGGCCTACATGGAAGCCCTGGCGATCCAGAGCGAAGATGCCGGCATGCCGGACCCGGCGGCGATTCATGTGGCACTGCAGGCCCTGGAACGCATTGCCGAAATGCTCATCGGCCTGCCCGCCAAGGCCCGCGAGGCATTCCTGCTCAGTCGCCTCGACGGGCTGACCTACAGCGAAATCGCCGAACAACTGCAGGTGTCTTCCAGCACCGTGAAGAACTACATCTCCAGTGCGTTGGTGCATTGCTATCACACCCTGCACGGGGCGGACCCGCTGTCGTGAGTTCCGAGCAGATCATCAGTGAAGCCGCCCGCTGGCTGACGTTGTTGCACGACGACCACGTGACCGAGGCCGACCGCGCGGCCTTCGAGAAATGGTGCCAGGCCGATCCACGGCATGCCGTCGCCATCGAGCGCATGCGCAGCCTGTGGGGCAGCCTCGACGAGTTGCCCGCCGCCCCGGCGCGCATGGCCCTGAACCGTGCATTTGCCCCACAGAAAACAAGGTTTGCCGCCCGTAGCACCCAGGCCGTCGCGCTGTTGGGTGTGTTGCTGTGCGGCTGGGCCGGGATTGAGCGCCTGCCGGTGTGGATGGCCGACCAACGCACCAGCGTGGGCGAACGGCGCCAGGTGGCACTGACCGACGGCAGCCAGGTGCAGCTCAACAGCAACTCGGCACTGGACGTGAAGTTTGACGGCCACCAACGGGTGATCGAACTGTTGCAGGGCGAGATGTGGGTCGAGGTGGCCAAGGACGCGCAACGGCCGTTCGTGGTGCACACCGACCAGGGCACGGCCACGGCGTTGGGCACGCGGTTCCTGGTGCGCAAGGCCGAGGATGGCGCGACCGTGGTCACCGTGATCGAGTCCACCGTGGCCGTCAAAGGCACCGTTGCGGGCGACGTGAAAGTGCCGGCGGGGCAGAAGTCCACGCTCCAGGACGGCCGTGCCCGCACCCCACAACCCATCGGCAACGCCGACCCGGACGCCTGGACCCGTGGTTTGCTCAAGGTCGACGACCAGCCCCTGAGCGAGGTCCTGCAAACCCTCGCCGGTTACCGCCATGGGCTGGTGCGCTTTGATCCGCAGGCGCTGCAAGGGATGCGCGTGTCCGGGGTATTCAAGCTCGACGACACCGGCGCGGCCCTGGCGTCACTGGCAGATAACCTGCCGATCAAGGTGGAGTACTTCACCGATTTGGTGGTGGTGATCAAGCCGCTGTAAAAAGTCTGAATAAAAACTGCTCTCATTCATACCCGATTTTCCGACATGGCCGTCATGACTAATAGAACCCCCATTTCCCAGGACTTCTCATGTCGCGCCTTGCTCGTCCTTTACAGCCATTGACCCTTTCAGTGGCGATGGCGTTTGCCGCCGTACCCCTGCTGACCGTTCAAGCGTCCTACGCGGCTGAAAGCGCTGCGTTCTCCATTCCCGCCGGTGACCTGAGCCAGGCCCTCAACAGCCTCGCCGAACAGGCGGGCCTGGTATTGGCCTTTGATTCGAGCCTGACCCGTGGCAAACACAGCAATGGCCTGAACGGGCAATACAATACCGACGCCGCCCTGGCCCAAGTGTTGGCCGGCAGCGGCCTGCAAGCCCTGAAGATCGCCGACGACCGCTACCGTCTCGAAGCCATCCCGCACACCGATGGCGCCATGGAGTTGCAGGCCACCACCATCAGCGGCGCGTACCAGTCGGAAAGCCCCACCGGCCCGGTGTCTGGCTACGTGGCCACCCGCAGCCTGTCGGGCACCAAGACCGACACCGCACTGATCGAAACCCCGCAGTCGATCTCCGTGGTCACCAAAGACCAGATGCGCGCGCAGAACGCCGAGAGCCTCAACCAGATCCTGCGCTACAGCGCTGCCGTGATCCCGGAAACCCGTGGCTCCACCGCCTCGCGTCTCGACCAGTTGACCATCCGTGGCTTCACCCCGGCGACCTACCTCGACGGCCTGCGCATGCCGTCGAGCCGGGATGCCTTGCCGCAAAAAGACGCCTTCGACCTGGAGCGCGTCGAAGTGCTGCGCGGGCCGGCGTCGGTGCTGTACGGGCAGGGCACCCCCAGCGGCGTGATCAACATGGTCAGCAAACGCCCGCTGGACACGCCGTTCCATGAAGTCGGCGTCGAGTACGGGACCTTCAACAAGAAGCGCACGACCTTTGACTTGAGTGGCCCGCTGGACGACCAAGGCGTTTATTCCTACCGCGTTGCCGGCCTGTTCGACGATGCCGACGGGCAGATCGACCACACCGAAACCCGGCGTCAATCCCTGTCCAGCGCCTTCACCTGGCGCCCGGACGAGAATACCTCGCTGACCTTGCTCGGGCACTTCCAGAAGGACCCCAAGGGCGCGTCCTACGGCTCGATGCCAGCCTGGGGCTCGGTGCTGCACAGCCCGACGGGGCGCAAGATCGACGTGGATTTCTACGACGGCGAAAAAAGCTTCGAGAAGAGTGACCGCGAGTATTACTCCATCGGCTACGCCTTCGAGCATCACTTCAACGATGTCTGGACCGTGCGCCAGAATGCGCGCTACCTGCGCAGCGAAGGGCAATACCGCAGCCTCTACAGCAACTACCTGGAGAGCGATTACCGCACCATCCGCCGCTCGACCATCGCCAGCGACGTGAATATCGACGCCTATGCCCTCGACAACCAGTTGCAGGCCAAATTCGACACCGGGCCGTTGCAGCACACCGTGCTGATGGGCGCCGATTACCAGAACACCAGCACCGACACCAAGTCGGGCAACGGCGTGTACACCGCAGGGCCTACGCTGGATATTTTCGACCCGGTCTACGGCGCGGCCGTGCCGGTACCGGCGTACACCAGCGACGCCACCTCGCGCAGCGAGCAAACCGGGGTGTACCTGCAAGAGCAGATGAAGTGGGACAAATGGGTGCTGTTGATGGGCGGGCGTTATGACTGGGCCAGCACCGACAACAGTACCCTGGCGATGACCACCCAGAAAAAGACCAAGTCGTCCCAGGACAGCAAGGCCTTCACCGGCCGCCTGGGCCTGGTCTACCTGTTCGATAACGGCCTGGCGCCGTATGTCAGCTACTCGGAATCGTTCCAGCCGCAATCCGGCACGGGCTACGGCGGTTCGACGTTCCAGCCGACCGAGGGCAAGCAGACGGAAATCGGCATCAAGTACCAGCCGCCGGGCAGCAACAGCTTCATCACGGCTGCCATTTTCGACCTGCGCCAGACCAACGTACCGACGCTGGACCCGGACGCTTCCCACCTGTGCAACGGCTCGCGTTGCCAGATTCAGGACGGTGAAGTGCAATCCCGCGGGTTTGAACTGGAAGGCAAGGCCAGCCTGAACGACAACCTGGATATCACTGCGGCCTATGCCTACCTGGATAACCGCATCAGCAAATCCAACAACACCGTGCGTTATGCGCCCATCAGCGACATCGGTGTCGGCCCGGCCATTGCGGCCGAAGGCACCACCACCTACGCGGTGCCGCGTCATACCGCGTCGGCCTGGGCGGATTACACCCTGCACGACGGCACGCTGAAGGGCTTCGGCGTGGGGGCCGGTGCGCGCTATGTCGGTTCTTCCTGGGGCGATACCGCCAACACCCTGAAGGTGCCCGGTTACACCCTGTTTGATGCAGCGGTGCACTACGACATCCCGCACATCAATCGTCAGGGTGACAACCTGCGCCTGGCGGTAAACGCCACCAACCTGGCGAATAAAGAGTACGTCGCGTCCTGCTATTCCTACTCGTGGTGCTGGTATGGCTCGCAGCGTACCGTGCAGGCCAGCGCGACCTATCAGTGGTAAACACCCACCTACTGTAGGAGCGAGCTTGCTCGCGAAGAACCTGAGAGCAGCGCGCTAAGCCAGGCACGCTGCGTTATCGTTAACGATTTTCGCGAGCAAGCTCGCTCCTACAGTGATCGTCGTTATTTTTAGGAGGATGGCCTTTTAACATCGCCGCCCACTCTTTATCATCCGCCCCCAGCAACTCCGGCCATGGAGACGCTCCATTCACTAAGGAAGTCGTAATGCACATTGGAAAAATGCTGGGGTTGGCCCTGATCACGTTGTCGATGGGCGGCTGCGCCAGCTTCACGAAAGACGAAGTAGCACCCGTCACGCTGCCGTCGAAGGCCAGCTACGCCAACAAACCGAACGTCTACGTAGACTTCAAGTTCTACCAGGGCGAGCCGACAAATGCCGCCGCGGCCGAAGTCCCACAAGCGCGTGAGATGCTCAAGCCACAGCTGCAGAAAGTCCTGACTGACTCCGGCCTGTTTGGTCGCGTGACCCTGGATGAATTCCAGAAGCAGCCAGGCGATTACAGCCTGCGCCTGAAGGTCTACAACCATCCACCGGGTGGCGGCCAACTGGTACTGGCCTTTATCAGCGGCTTTACCTTCACCATCATTCCGGCGCTGGGGACTGATCAGTACACCATGAAGCTGGAATCGGTGGACGCACAAGGCCAGGCACTGAGCACCGGCTCCAACCACGACTCGATCAATACCTGGATGGGCATCTGGTTCATCCCGTTGATGGCCAATACGCCGAAAGACGCGGTGACCGATACCTTCACCCGCCAGGTCAATGCCCTGCTCAAGCAAATGGTCGACGGTAATAACCTGAAGTATTCGGCGCTGGATGCCGGCGTGCCACGGGCGTGACACGTAACTGAACGTTTGAAACAGCTGCGAGGGCAGGGTGGCCGATCCTCGCAGCCCAGGCCTTACTTAAGCGCCTTGATGAACAACGGGTCGCTGTACAGCGACTTGAGCAAATCCCGCACCATCGGGTTGTAGGCGTTGGCGGCATTCGGGATCGCAATGAACCCGAAGAACGAACTGGGCCAGGTGTGATTCACTTCCTTGGTCGCGTCGTACACCACGTCATTGCCCTTGAGCAGGGTAAACCGCGCGGCCAGGGTGCCGTTGCCGGAGCCCATGCCTGCCGACAGCGAATTCTTCACCACCAGCACTTGCAGATGACGTTCTGCTTGCGGGTTCAGCAGGCCTGCCAGTTGCAGTTCCTGGGTGATTGCAGCCTGGATATGCGCCGGGATGCTGCCACTGGGCGAGCGGATCGGGTTGGCACGTACAGACAACGAGCCTTCGCCCGATGCGGCCGTCACCTGGGCATTGCTGACGGGTTGCAGCGGCGCTGCTTGCTTGAGGACCTGGACGTTATCGAAGTTCGGCTCGTATTGCGTCATGGTGACGCCGCAGCCTTGCAACAGCAGTGCGAGCAATGGGGTCAACAGTAGAAGCTTTTTCACGGCGTTTCCTTGCGTGAGTGTGGGAGAGCGCCGCGATTATCGTCAGGCAATGGGCCATCGGCAACCAATAGTGGCAAAATGCCTGAGTGGCAGCGCTGTTACTTGGTTCGGTTTCAGGTCGGAAAATTCATCGAGAAGGCAATTTGCTGGCCCCTTTGTAACAAAATTCTCGCCAAAATCACTTTTATTTTCAGGTGGTTAGGCGGGATGCAAATGCGCAATGTTGGAATCATGCTGATCGCCTGTTCCCTGGCGGGTGGGGCGGTTTCGGTTGAGGCACGGGAGCTGCGGGACAACGACAAGTACATGTGCAGTTGGGGGGCTGGCACCGCCGCCCGGGCCCAGGAATTGAAGCTGTCGGGCGTCTCGCTGTACGCCGCGCGGCAGAAGCTGAAGACCTACCAGTTCAAGAAACCCTGGATGCACATGATGGCCATGGGCATCACCGAACAGACCTACGACAGCCGTTCGCGGGTCAAGCCCGAGGTGATTCGCCAGAGTTTTTATCAGGACTGTTTGCGCTACAAGCTGGCGCGTAAATAACCCTTATTTATCCAGCAGCAATTGGAGCCTTGAGAACGACTGGTCGTAGTTGGGCTCCCACGGAAAGCGCCCTTGTTTGTCCGGCCAGATCATTTGCAACGCAGGGAAATCAGCTTTGATCGAGGCGTAGAACCAGCCGGCATAACCGAGGTACTCGCGGTAGTGCCTGCGGTCTACAGGAATGAAGGCGATGCGCATGCCTTCGGCAATATCGTCATAGGGCTTGTAGGTTTCATAGGCGGCTTTTGCACCGGCAAAGCGGATCGCGGCGATGTTCAGCAACTGCTGGGCAATCTGCGGGGGCAGCCCGAATACGATGATTTCCGGTTGGCCGAAGTTGGCGTAGAACCCCAGGGAGTAGGCGAACGAAGGCTCACCGTCTTCAGCCCGCACATGCACATGGTGCCAGCCGATCTTCTTGATATCCGCCAACACCTTCTCGTCATATTCCGAATCTGCCTTGGGCAACTGGAATCCCGGAAGCGGGGCCTTGGCTGAAGTGTTCATCGAGAACAATGAGGCGGCGAAGAGGGCGACGGCGCGAATGATGTTCATCAGAGTCCTTTCTGCGGGATCAGGGGTTGAAAGCGCGATGAGGCTAGCAGTGTTGGGTTCGCTCGGCAAAGTGACCGATGCACCGCCCAGTACAAAATCTGCGTAAGCCTGTCCAACTTCGCCCCGGAGCCCGTCCGCATACTGGCCCCAGGTAATCGAAGAGGCACATGCCATGACCCGCTACGTCATCACTCCCAACGAAACCCCGTCCCTCGCCATCCACGGCGACGACGCCCGCTTCCCGCTACGCCGGGTGTTCTGTGTCGGGCGCAACTACAGCGAACATGCCCGCGAAATGGGCCACGACCCTGACCGCGAGCCGCCGTTCTTTTTCATGAAGCCAGCTGATGCCGTGGTGCCCGCCGAGGGCGTGATCGCCTATCCGCCGCTGACCGCCGATCTGCACCATGAAGTCGAGTTGGTGGTGGCCATCGGCAAGGGCGGGGTGGACATTGCCCCGGAAGATGCCCTCACGCATATCTGGGGTTACGGCCTGGGCATCGACCTGACTCGCCGCGACCTCCAGGCCCAGGCGAAAAAGGCTTCGCGGCCATGGGAGTGGGCCAAGGCCTTCGATGAGTCGGCACCCTGCACGGCGTTGCAGCCGGTGAGTGCCGTCGGCCACCCGGGCACTGGGCGAATCTGGCTCAAGGTGAATGGCGAGCAACGTCAAGTGGGCGATCTGGCAGACCAGATCTGGTCGGTCAGTGAGGTGATCAGCCACGCGTCCAAATCCGTGGCGCTGAAAGCCGGCGACTTGATCTTTACCGGCACCCCGGCGGGCGTCGGCGCCTTGCAACCGGGCGATGTGGTGACCGCCGGCATCGACGGCCTGGCCGAGCTGAGCTTCACCCTCGGCCAGGGTTGACGCTACAGTGGTGCCCAGGCCCCCCGAGAAACGCGTATGCCCGGCACCCGCATCACCACCTATGGCATGGAACAACGCAGCGACCGCTCCGACTTCTACATCCGCGACAAGCGGGGCAGGGCGGCGCTGACCAGTCCCCATCGCCACGAATATTTCCAGATCCAGATCAACCTGGGTGGCGACACCGTGCAGCACATCGGCGGTGCGGTGCGCCCGTTCCCGAAAAAGGCCCTGGCCTTTATCCTGCCCCATCGCCTGCACGTGATTCCCCATCCCGAAGACGGCGACTTCATGCTGATCAATTTCAGCCAGGGCTTTTTCCTGCCGCAACTGACCTGCGACCCGCTGGACCTGGAAGACATCCCCATCGGCCAGGCGCCGGAGCTGTCGCCGTTCCGCTTCCAGGAGCAGTTGGACTTCATCCTCGACGACGCGGCCTTCGAAGAAGTCAAAGCCTGGCTGGAACACATGCGCACCCTGGACGCCCACCGCAGCTTCGGCGCCCGGGAGCGGCTCAAGGGTTACCTGTTCCAGTTGATCGGGCTGGTGTGCCAGCAGTACGCCGAACCGCTCCAGGCGTTCGCCGCCAACAACGCCACCCGGCGTGGGCGCAAGGATGCCCTGGCCCGGGTGCAAGGCTACATCCGCGAGCATTTGCACGAGCCGTCGCTGAACCTGACGGATGCCGCGGCGGCGGCGTTCCTGTCGCCCAACTACCTGACCCACCTGTTGCGCAAGGAAACCGGCAAACCCTTCTCCCAGTTGGTGCTCGACCGGCGCATGCAACTGGCGCGCACGCTGCTGCTCAACAGCCCGCAGATGATCGGCGCGATTGCGCACCGTTGCGGGTTTACCGACGAGGCGTATTTTTCCCGGTGTTTCCGCAAGGCCCACGGGCTGGCGCCGGGGCAGTTCAGGCGGCGTGAGCAGGATTAACGCGCAATCCGGCTGACTGTTTTACAAATCCACCACAACCGATGTGTTTCAATTTACATACAATTGAGCGTCTCATCGGGAGGCGGTGCACATGGGTTCGGTTATACGGTTGGCAACTCCGGGCGATATCAATGCCATTTTCGACATTCGCACCGCCGTGGTGCAGAACCACTTAAGCCGCGAGCAGATGGCTGAGCTGGGCATTACCCCGCAAGTCGTCGCCGACAGCATGCGCGAGGCGCCTTGCGTATGGCTTGCCGAACTGGACGGCAGGCCTGTCGCGTTTGCAATGGTTGATCTTGCCGAAGGCGAGGTGTTCGCCCTGTTTGTATTGCCGTCTCACGAGAACCTTGGGTTGGGCCGCCAATTGATGGCAGTGGCCGAGGCCGCGCTGTTCGAGCACCACGACACGCTCTTCCTGATCACGGATGGGCGGGATCAGATCCGTGCCAACGGTTTTTACCAGCGGCTTGGCTGGGCAGTGGTCGACACGGCCGAGGGCGACGATGTTCGCTATCAGAAACACAAGGTGCAATGAGTGTATGAGTGAGCTGGAACCCCCTCAATCCAACGCCTTGCGCTATTTTGGCGTCGGCGTTCTATGTGTCGCGGTGTTGTTGGGGACTTATTTCGTTCGGCTCAATGCCCAGGTCGACCGGCAGCGGGAAGAGGCGGCGGAGCGCCTGGCGTTATGCCGTCAGGCAGCCAGTGTTTCGCGCGCCACGCCCCAGGACGAACTTGTGTTGGTGGATCCGTGCAAACACCTGTATCAGCACTATTTAAAGAAGCCCACGCACTTTTAATCAATAACCTTATTTTTATCGCGGAATTAAACAGCGAAGTTTGTTTAACGATGCGCTGTTATTGCACCAAAAAGTGGCATTTCCAATAATCGGATCCATTAAAAAAGTGTGGTTATTGAATGACTTAGCGCTGTTTTAATCCGACGAAAGGTTGAAAATTATCTTGTTACAAGTTTTCCCGCTGGGTAATATAGCCGGGCGTTCACCTCCCACGGTTTATGCATTTTTAAATCCCAAGTTTCCATCAGCTACTTGGGATTTTTTTTGCCCGCGATTTGAGCGTTGTATCAATCCTCTACGTCGGCAAACTCTGCGCGCATCCGCCCATTGCGCTTGGCCTGGTACAGCAATTTGTCGACGGCTTCGACAAAGGCCAGCGCCGCGCCGCCCGGCGTTACCGTGCAAGTGCCTACGCCCAGGCTCAGTGTCAGCAGGTCCGACACCGCCGAGTGCTCATGCGCGATCTGCTGCTGGCGGATCAAGTGCAGGCAGCGTTCGGCCACGCGCCGTGCCGACTCGGCATCGGTTTCCGGCAGCAACCACACAAACTCCTCGCCGCCGATGCGCGCAATGAAGTCCCGTGGCCGGTTGGCCGCCTGCGACAGCGTGCGTGCCACCTGGCGCAGGCATTCGTCGCCCTTGATATGCCCGTAGAGGTCGTTGTACTGCTTGAAATAGTCGATATCCAACAGGATCAACGACAGCGGCAATTGGCTGCGCTGGGCGCTGGTCCATTCCCGCGCCAGCACGGTGTCGAACATGCGCCGGTTGGCGATGCCGGTGAGGCCGTCCTGGAACGAATACTCCTCCAGCTGCTTCTGCAGGCGAATCAGGTGTTCTTCGGTCTTCTTGCGCTCGCTGATGTCGAACATGAAGCCGATCAGCGCCTGCACCTCGCCGTCCTTGCGCTCCACGTGCACCACGTCGCGAATCCACACGTACTCACCGCTGGCGGTCAGCGCCCGGTAATCGGCTTCGTGGTCGACCCCGGCCCGGGACTGGGAGACGCAGAAGTTGACCACGTATTCGCGGTCATCCGGGTGCATGCGTTCCACCCAGTCGTCCACGGTGGCCCAGCTCTGTGGCGTCCAGCCCAGCAGCGCCTCGATTTGCGGGCCGATGTAGCTGAAGGTCATGGTCGGCCAGTCGATGCGCCAGGGGATGGCCTTGGTCGATTCCAGCAACGTCTTGTACACAGCACTGTCGGGTTCGATCAAAGGTTCGATACTCATGCGGGGTGCTCTCGGTGTCGGAAAAAACCAGAGCATCTGGCCATCATCGCCAGGAAGCAAGCCCTTCGCGTGGCATCGGATAAGAGGGGGGCTGTGTGGTTTTTCTGGCGTCAGCCGGCCAGCGGTTTTAGCCGAAATGCGCACCAAGTATCACTTTTGAATTAATTCCCGGGCAGTTTGAAAAAGCTCATCTACCCTAGACGGATCACGTCCTCCGAGCCCCGTACAGGGAAGGGTGCCCGCATGATTTCGATCGCCGAGTTTCGCCACATCATGGAGTCGGGCTTCCTGCCCCTCGCCTGTGACTGCTCATTGAACAGCGACGGTTCGCTGCGCATCAACATCTTCGACCCGGCCTCCGGGCGCGTCGACCTGCTGCTGCCCCGTGTGTCGCCCCAGGGTCTGGACAGCATCCGTTCCATCTCAAACCTGATTGGCGAACTGCGCACCGAGATCAAGGCCGGGCGCAGGGGGTTTGCAGCGGTCAGTTAGCGGATCAGGAGATCGCTTGTGCCGTCGGGGTAGTCACTACCCCGTAACCGCGCCAGCAGCAATGCTCGCGGTGCCCCGGCAGGAACACGCAGCCGCCAAGGTTCATGAGCAGGACGGCGGCAACCAGCAGTGAAATTCGACGAGACATGGTGATTTCCTCAAGGTGATGGGCGTCGCCAACCAACAGAACGCGCCTGTCGATTACCAACGGTTAACCCTTGAACGCGGCCACATGGATAATTCCGTCGCGGCCTTTCAACAATTTCATCAACTCCCCGCAAACCCTGGGCAATACTGGCCCTGCCTGCCGTCCTGAGCGGTCGCGATAAAAAGTTCTTTTTGTTGCGACGGATTTTCGGACACCTGCCGTTCAACCCTACAACTGCGATCACTGGCGATCGCCGATGAAGGAGTTGTCATGAGACTTGCACGACCGCTGGCCAAATTACGTTATGCCCTGTTGATCCCGCTGGCACTGGCCGCCCTGGTCAGCACGCCGACCTTTGCCCAGACCGAAGTGATCATCCGCGAAGCGCCACCGCCGATGCGCGTCGAGGCCGTTCCCGTCGAACGCCCTGGCTATGTGTGGGATCGCGGGCACTGGCGCTACGAAGGGCGCGGTTATGCCTGGGTACCGGGCCACTGGCAGCCGGTGATGCGCAACGCCCGTTGGGAACCTGGCCACTGGGAATCGCGCGGCCCCAACTGGTACTGGAGAGAAGGGCACTGGATCCGCTAAGCATTCCGTCAACCTGACCCTTAGCCACCGGACCGAGACTTGCCCTATTGAAAGACACTGATCCGGACGTTGAGCTGTTGGCCCGCATCGGTAACAACGAACCGGCGGCCATCAACGAAATGGTGACGCGCAAACTGCCGCGTTTGCTCGCGCTCGCCAGTCGGATCCTCGGGGATGCCGACGAGGCCAGGGACGTGGCCCAGGAAAGTTTTCTGCGTATCTGGCGCCAGGCTGCAAGCTGGCGCAGTGGCGAAGCGCGTTTCGACACCTGGCTGCACCGCGTGGCACTCAACCTGTGCCACGACCATTTGCGTCGGCGCAAGGAGCGCCCGTTGCGCGATGAGGAGGCGATGAGCGAGGTGGTCGACACAGCGCCTGCGCCCGATGAACAGCTGGAAGCGGCCGCCCGCAGTGAGCACATGGCGGCGGCGTTGGCGTCGCTGCCTGATCGCCAGCGTGAAGCGATTGTGTTGCAGTATTACCAAGAGCTGTCGAATATCGACGCCGCGGCGCTGATGAACATCAGCGTCGAGGCACTGGAGAGCTTGCTGTCACGGGCCCGGCGCAACCTGCGCAGTTACCTTGACGACACACCCGGGCCCGCCCGCCCAGGAAGGGGAAAACCATGACGCCTGAACGATTTGCCCAATTGGCCGAGGCTTACGGCGGCCACTTGCACCGTTGGCCGCGCGCCGAACAGGCCGAGGCCCAGGCCCTGCTGGACGCAGGCGATGCCAGCCTCCTTGAGGTGCTGCATCAGGCGCGATGGCTCGACGGCCAGCTGGACGGCTATCAACTGGCACCCGTCGACCCGGCGCTGGCGCGGCAGATTCGCCAATCGTTTCCCCAGCGCCAGTCCTTCTGGGCGCGCTACGCCGGCTGGCTGTCGCCGGCCGGTTTTGTTGGCGTGGGCATCGCCGGGGTCGCCGCCGGAATCCTGGTGGCGTCGTTGAGCGTGCCGTTGCCCATGCTTGGCCCTGAAGTACTGCCGAGTGTCTTCGACCAGGGCGACGCCGAAGTCGTCTTCACCGTCAACGCCGAGGAAAGCGAGCAATGACCCCGTCACCCAAGTACCTGAAGCCGCTGCTGGTTGTGTCGGTGTTGTTCAACGTGTTTATGATCGGCGGTGTCGGCGGTGGCTTGTACCATTGGTTGGCGAACACCAAGCCCGCCGAGGCGGTGGTTAACCAGCATGGCCTGCGCCAGGCGATGGTCAAGCTGCCGCCGGAACGGCGCAAGGAACTGCGCCAGTTGTTGCGCCAGAACCGCGCCGACAGCCAGCCGCTGGTACTTGCCGGGCGCGAGGCGCGGCTGGACGTGATCAAGCAACTGGAGGCGCCGACTCTCGACCGTGAGGCGTTGGTGACGGATTTGGGCAAGGCCCGGGAGGCGGACATGGCGCTCAGGGCGCTGGTGGACAACACCCTGGCGCAGTTCGCCAGCACCTTGCCCCGGGATGAGCGCCAGCGGTTGGTGGAGGCGTTGTATATGAAGGGGCAGGCGAAGGGCAAGGTCGCCAAGAGCCACTGAAGATCGTTCCCACGCTCTGCGTGGGAATGCCGCCCCGGACGCTCTGCGTCCAGTTGGCGAAGCAAGGTTCAAGTCTTGCGCAGTGGTGACGCGGAGCGTCACGGTATGCGTTCCCACGCAGAGCGTGGGAACGAGCATTAATAACCGAGACGGGCGACGGATTTTCCCGGTTGGCGGCGTTTAACCCGGGTAGGCCCGCCACTCAGGCGAAGGCCAATCTCATTGGGGAACCTTGCCATGTCCCGCCTATTCAAAGCTACGCTGGCCGCCACGTTGATGGCGGCTGCGTTGTCCGGTTGTATTGTCGAGCCTGTTCATCCGCGGCGTCCGCCGCCTTTGGTCGAGGTGGTGCCGGTGGCGCCGGCGCCAGGGTATCAGTGGGTGCGGGGGCACTATCGCTGGGGGAACGGGCAGTGGTTATGGGTGCCTGGGCATTGGCGGTACTGATCCACCACACGTTCAACTGCGACACCGAAACCCTGTGGGTGCTGGCTTGCCTGCGATGGCATCACCGCGGTCTTACTGACAGACCGAGGTGCCTGCATCGCGGGTAAGCCCGGCTCCCACAGGTGATAGGGGCTCTGTCAGGACTTTCCTGAATGTCTCCACCAGCGGCCGCAAGTTGATCCGATGCCACGCCGCCCACAGCGGCGTGGTGTAGGTCAGCCACGGCAGTTCTCGCAGCACAACGCCCGGCGGTGCATTGCGGCTCAAGCCCTTTTGCACCATCGCGATACCTAGCCCCGACGCCACCAATCCCAACGCGGTAAACGGCTCGCTGGCCTCCATCGGAATCTGCGGGGTAAACCCTGCCCGAATGCACGCCGCAACAAAGTCATCCGCCGGGTTTGCACCCGCTTTGCGCTGCACGCCAATCCATTGCTGCTCGGCCAGATGCTCAGGCAGCAACTCGCTGACGCTGGCCAGCGGATGCTGCTCGGGCAGCGCCAGCAGCATCGGATCGTCCAACACTTGCAATGCAATCAGGTCCGGGTCATCCGCCGCCGGTGGTTCACCCACCAGAGCGATATCCAGGCTGCGTTGGCGCAGGCCTTCCAGTTGCTCGATGGAGGGCAGGTTGTACAGGGCGATATGCACGTTCGGCCGCGCGTCACGCAGTACCTTCAGGCCGTTGGGCAGCACCCCCGCGTGCATGGCGTTTTCGATGTAGCCGATGCACAGTCCGCCTTCTTCGCCTTTACCCAATCGCCGGCCCAATGACTCCAGGCGGTTGGCGTGGGTCAGCAGCGCCTTGGTTTCGGCGAGGAACGTCTGGCCGTCGCGGGTCAGGCGGATGCGCTGTTGGCTGCGCTCGAACAGGGTCAGGCCCAAGCGTTCTTCCAATTGGGCAATCTGCCGGCTCAGGGGCGATTGGGAGATGTGCAACCGTTCGGCAGCACGCCCCACGTGTTCTTCTTCAGCGACTACAACGAAGTAGCGCAATTGGCGGAAGTCGATCATGTCAGACCTTAAGGGACTCAAGTTGGTCGCAGTATGTCTTGGACGGTCCGATCTCTGCAATCTACGATCTGCTCAACGGTCAACACAGCGACCTTGAACAATCTTGAGGATTTACCCCATGAGCTTGAAAGACAAACTGCCCGGCGTGCTGGGTTTTGGCACCGCCCCCTTGGGCAACATGTTCCGTGCGATTCCTGAAGAGGAGGCGCAAGCCACCGTTGAAGCAGCCTGGAACCAGGGCGTGCGTTACTTCGACACCGCACCGTTCTACGGCTCGGGCCTCTCGGAAATCCGCCTGGGCCAGGCCCTGTCCAAGTACAACCGTGACGACTATGTGCTCAGCACCAAGGTCGGCCGGGTGATCCTGGATGAAGTGGAAGAAAGCGCCCGCGACCTCGGCGAGAAAAGCGGCGTGTTTGAACATGGCCGGCCGAACAAGATGGTCAACGACTACAGCGCCGATGCCACCCTGCGCTCCATCGAAGACAGCCTCAACCGCCTGCAAACCGACCGCCTCGACATCGTGTGGATTCACGACATCGCCCAGGATTTCTACGGCGATCAATGGCTGGACTACTTCAATCAGGCGCGCACCGGTGCTTTCAAGGTGCTGACCCGCCTGCGTGAAGAAGGCGTGATCAAGGCCTGGGGCCTGGGCGTCAATCGGGTCGAGCCTTGCGAGTTGACCCTGGACCTGGCCGAAGCCCAGCCCGACGGTTTCCTGCTTGCCGGTCGCTACACCTTGCTCGACCATGAACGCGCCTTGCAGCGCTTGATGGATGCAGCCCAGGCGCAGAACGTCGAGATCGTGGTCGGTGGCCCTTACAGCTCCGGGATCCTGGCGGGCGGCGCACATTTTGAGTACCAGAAAGCCAGCCCGGCGATCATCAGCAAGGTCGAGCAGATCAAGGCGATTGCCGCGGCCCATGGCGTGAGTGTGAAAGCCGCTGCACTGCAATTCTCCCTGGCTCACCCGGCAGTGGCCGCAGTGATTCCGGGTGCCAGTCGTCCGGGGCGCATTGCTGAAGACGTCGCGGCGTTGTCAGAGAAGATTCCCGCAGCCTTTTGGCAGGCCCTGCGCGAGGCACGATTGATTTCGGCCCGTGCACCGTTGCCGCTCTAACCACAGGAACGCGAACATGAAAATTGATATCAGTGGCAAAGTCGCAATCGTCAGTGGCAGCACCGCCGGCATAGGCCTGGGCATCAGCCAGGCGCTGGCGCAATCCGGCGCTACGGTGGTGGTGATCGGGCGTGAATCGGGCAAGGTCGACGAGGCGCTGGCGACCATTCGCCAGGCCGTGCCCGGCGCGGATCTGCGTGGGCTGGTGGCGGACCTCGGTACGGCCGAGGGCGCTGAAAAGCTGTTCGCCGCCGAGCCGCGCGCCGACATCCTGGTGAACAACCTCGGGATCTTCAACGACGTCGATTTCTTCGACGCCCCCGACAGCGAGTGGACGCGTTTCTACGAGGTCAACGTGATCTCCGGTGTGCGTTTGTCGCGGCATTACACGCCGGGCATGGTCGAGCAGGGCTGGGGCCGGGTGATCTTTGTGTCGTCGGAATCCGGGGTGGCAACGCCGGCTGACATGATCAATTACGGCGTGACCAAAAGCGCCAACCTGGCGGTGTCCCATGGCTTGGCCAAACGCCTGGCGGGCACCGGGGTGACGGTCAATGCGATCCTGCCGGGGCCGACCTTTACCGATGGCCTGGAGCACATGCTCAAGGACGCCGTGGCCAAGTCCGGGCGCAGTGCGCGGGACGAGGCGGATGTGTTTGTGCGCAATGCGCGGCCGACGTCGATCATCCAGCGCGCAGCGAATGTGGATGAAGTGGCGAATCTGGTGGCGTACATTGCTTCACCGTTGTCCTCTGCCACCACCGGTGCCGCGTTGCGGGTCGACGGCGGTGTTGTCGACAGCATGGCGATCTGATTTTTCTTGAATGGTTTGGAGTGTTAATCGTGGCAAAAGCATCTGCTGTTATTGAAATCCCGGTTTCGGCCGAACAGGTTTGGCAATTGGTCGGCGGCTTCAATTCGCTGCCGGACTGGCTGCCCTTTATCGTCAAGAGCGAGCCGAGTGAAGGCGGGCGCGTGCGTCATCTGCAAACGGCGGATGGTGGTGTGGTGGTGGAACGGTTGCAACGCTTTGATGATGCGGCGCGTACTTACAGTTATTCGATCAGCGAGTCGCCGTTTCCGGTGAGTGAGTATCTGGCGACGTTGAAGGTTGAGGCGCTGGGTGACAGCTCCGCGAAGGTGACCTGGTCGGGCGTGTTTACTCCGGTGGCCGGTGTGACGGATGCGGCGGTGGAGGAGTTGTTTACCGGTGTCTACAGCGGCGGGCTGGATGCGTTGCGGGGTAATTTTCCGGGCTGAATGAAGATCAAATGTGGGAGGGGGGGGGGGGGGGGGGGGGGGGGGGGGGGGGGGGGGGGGGGGGGGGGG
>NZ_JBYSWF010000036.1:0-11207 GCF_058780865.1 Pseudomonas sp. GP01-A4 | reverse complement strand
CGGTGGATCAGTGCCAGATGGGTTGACTGACACTCCGCATTCGCGAGCAAGCCCGCTCCCACATTGGTTTTGTGGTGTTCTTCAGGCTTCAGGCTTCGGGCATCAGTTGTTGGCGGCATTCGAGGATCAGCTTCGCGCCGCCTCGTTCGCTGCTGCCGACTTCCAGTTTGAAACCGTGCAGGTTGATGATCGCCGCCACAATCGACAGCCCCAACCCAAACCCGCCTTGCTGTTGATTGCCTTCGTCCACTCGATAAAAACGCTGGAACACTGCCGCACGTTCCGCCGCCGGAATCCCGGGCCCGGAGTCGAGCACTTCGATGCGGGTGCTGCCGGCATCGTTCACGCCTCGCAGGATCACTTCGCCGCCCGGCGGGGTGAATTTGATCGAGTTGCTCAGCAGGTTGGCCAGGGCTTCGAACAGCAAGGCGCGATCGCCGGTGATCCACGGTAACGAGGCCGGCACTTGCAGCAGCAGTTCCATCTGGCCTTCTTCTGCCAACGGCAGGTAGAAGTCGTGGAGTTCCTGCAGCAAGGGCAGGGGATCAAGCACCAGGAAGCCCGAGCGGCGCTGATGGTCTTCCAGTTCGGAAATCCGCAGCAGGCCGCGAAAACGCGCCATCAAGGTGTCGGTCTCGGCGATGGCCGCGTCCAGTTGCAGGGCGTGGGGCGCGTCTTCATCAGCCTGTTGCTGGATTCGGTACAGCTGTGCCCGCAGGCGCGTGAGCGGGGTGCGCAGGTCGTGGGCGATGTTGTCGCACACGCCCTTGACCTCGTTCATCAGCTTCTCGATGCGGTCGAGCATCGCGTTGACGATGGCTGCCAGCATGTCCAGTTCGTCGCGTCGGTCGGACAATGGCAAACGGTGGGTCAGGTCGCCGGCCACGATGGCTTCGGCACTCGCCTGGATCCCGCGAATCCGCCGCAACGGGCGCCGCCTGAGCAGGTGCCAGCCGGCCGCGCCGGGAATGATCGTCAGGGTGATGCCCCACAGCAAGGCGTGCAGGATGATCCGCGTCACGCCGAACAGCGAGCCGTTGGCGCGCACCAGGATCAGCCAGCGGCCGTCTTCGGTGTGGGTGGCCACGGCGTCGCAGCTGTCGCGCGGCAGTTTCGGGTCGTCGGAGTCGATGCAGTTGGCCAGGGCGTGGATGTGCCCGTCCATTGGCAGGTCGGGCGGTATCACGCGGATCGGGCCGCTGATGGGGTTGAACTGATTGTCGAACAGGCCGTAGGCGTCAACGCCCTTCATGTCGAAGGTCATGCTGGTGGTCAGGGCTTCCACCAGCTCTTCGCCGTCAAACCGCTGGAACAGGTGCTGGCGCTGCATCAGGGAGTGGCGCGAGAGGTCGCCCAGGTAACCGGACACCTCGTAGTACAACACGCCCATGAGGATGCAGCTCCAGGCCACGAACAACGAACTGTAGAGCGCCAGCAGCCGGCTGCTGGAAGAGCGCCAGCCTTTAGAGGGGTTCAGCAATGACATACCCGGAACCTCGTACCGTGCGGATCAGCGGCGTGAGGCCCGGCGGGTCGATTTTTTTGCGCAGGCGACCGATGTGCACGTCGATCAGGTTGGTGCCCGGGTCGAAGTGATAACCCCAGACTTCCTCGAAGATCATCATCCGCGAGAGAATTTGCCCGGTGTTGCGCATCAGGAATTCCAGCAGTTTGTATTCGGTCGGCAACAGGCTCAGGGGCTGTTCGGCGCGGCTGGCTTCACGGCTGATCAGGTTCAGTTCCAGATCCGCTACGCGCAAGGCAGTTTCAAACTCCTTGACCGTGCTTTTGCGCCGCAGCAGCACTTCGACGCGGGC
Organism: Pseudomonas sp. GP01-A4; assembly: GCF_058780865.1. NCBI lineage: Bacteria > Pseudomonadati > Pseudomonadota > Gammaproteobacteria > Pseudomonadales > Pseudomonadaceae > Pseudomonas > Pseudomonas sp. GP01-A4. Next base: position 9,390 of record NZ_JBYSWF010000036.1, on the reverse strand, counting down.
GGCCATTTCGTCGGAGGCGAACGGTTTGGTCAGGTAGTCATCACCACCGGCCCGCAGGCCACGTACCCGTTCATCCACATCGGAGAGGGCGCTGATCATCAGGATCGGCGTGGATACGCCGATGGTGCGCAGGGTGGTGACGATGGCCAGGCCATCCAGTTCCGGGAGCATGCGGTCGAGGGTGATCAGGTCGTAATCACCGCTGACGGCACGGACCAGGCCTTCGCGGCCATTGTCTACCCAGTCTACGTCCAGTCCATGGCTACTCAGCTCGGCAACGATCTCGCGGGCCGTTACGGCGTCGTCCTCGATGGTCAAAATGCGGGTCATAAGGATTACCTGGTGAGCGATTCACACTGAAGTGCGGGCATTTTGCCAAGAAATGATAGCCCGCTTCCTAAATAAAAATTTATGTAGGCACAAACGACACAATTCACCATAACCCGCTGAATCTGAACGAACGCTGTGTGTGTAGGATTTTTTGCATGCCATGGGGGGCGTACGGGTTATTTCCTACGAGGAATGCAATACGCCCGCCGCTCCGGGCCATTTCTTGCAAGTTGCATGGTTCAAATTAGTTCAACTTAATTAAGTTGTTGAAATATATGAAGTTTTAATTTTCGAGCTTCTGGCACGTCGCCTGCACTGTCCCTTTTGAGACTTGTAACACTATTTTTCATGCCTGGAGCAAAACAACAATGATTACATCCTCATCCACGCTGCAAGAGTCGAGCACGCTCTCCGGGGTTTCCTGGGGCGCGATCTTTGCCGGGGCCGCTGCCGCGGCTGCGCTGTCCTTGATTCTGGTACTGCTGGGCTTCGGCCTGGGCTTTTCGGCGGTGTCGCCGTGGGCCGACAGTGGCATCAGCGCCAAAGGGCTTGGCATTTCTACCATTGTCTGGCTGGCGGTTACGCAAATCATCGCGTCGGGGATGGGCGGTTACATCGCCGGTCGCCTGCGGGTGAAATGGGCCAATATGCACGGCGATGAGGTGTACTTTCGCGACACCGCCCATGGCTTCCTGGCCTGGGCCGTGGCGACACTGGTGACGGCGGTGCTGATCGTCGGTTCGGTCAGCAGTGTGGTCAGCGGTGGTGTGAAGGCCGGTGCCAGTGTGGCCTCGGGTGCCGTCAGTGGCATGAGCCAGGTGGCTGGCGCTGCCTCCAAGGGCGAAGACTTTGGCTACTACGTCGACAGCCTGTTCCGTGATGATCGCCCGGCCGCCGTCAGTGATGACGCGGTGCATGGTGTGGTCGCTCGCATCTTCGCTCGTACCGTGAGCAACAATGGTCAGCTGGCACCTGAAGACCGTGCTTACCTTGCACAGTTGATCAGCCAGCGGACCAACCTCAGCCAGGCCGATGCCGAGGCACGTGTTGACCAGGTCTATGGCCAGGCTCAAAAAGCCCTGGATGACGCCAAGTTGAAAGCCAAGCAGGCTGCCGACACGGCTGCAAAAGTGGCTGCCTACACGTCGCTGTGGACCTTCGTGGCGCTGTTGATCGGTGCGTTTTTTGCCAGCCTCGCTGCAACCTTTGGTGGTCGTCGCCGGGATGCCGTGGTGTATCTGGAAACCACTCCCCACACCACTTCCGTTCGTTAATTCAAGGAGAACGTCATGCGCTCATTACTGCTGTTTTTCCTCGGTGTGCCTATCCCGGTCATTATCCTGATCGCGATCTTCATGCACTGATCCTCAGGCTTGCTCGGTCCCCATGTGGGAGCGGGCTTGCTGGCGAAAAAAGCGGTGTATCAGTCACATATGAACTGGCTGATACACCGCTTTCGCGAGCAAGCCCGCTCCCACATTTTGTTTTGTGTCGTTGCTGCATTCCGGGCGAAGGCGAAATCTCCGGATTTTGTTAATTGTTGCTTAACCGCCTTTTGGCTAAGCTCCCGTCCCATGAGCCGCTATCTGCGTTTTTTCCTGGTCCTGCTGTTGAGTCTTGCGCTTCCCCTGACCGGGATGGCGGGTGTGCCGTCGAGCACCGAGCCGTGCCCGATGCAGATGTCCGACATGCAGATGATGAGCGACATGGCCCCTGACTGTTGCCAGGACGGCGCAGCCGCCGATCACAGCAAAAGCTGCAAGCCCGGCCAGGAGTGCAAGACCGGCGGCATGCTGCAATTGTCGATGCCGGTGCTCAAGGCCCCGGTGACTGCTTCCAATGCGCTGGTTGTCAGCGTCTCTTCTGATTTCATCCCCGACCGCACGCCGTCCGGCGTCTGGCGCCCGCCCCGTCGCTGAATCCTGTTGCACCTGAAGACTCGTCCCTGAACCGGGACGGCCTTGCTGTGGGCCGCGTAAAGCGGTGCGCAGCGCAACAGAACAGGACACTTCAAGATGAATTTCCTATGCGTGCGTGCCTTGGTGATGGGCGTGCTGGCGTGGCCGACGCTGGCGTCTGCGCTGACCCTGGATGAGGCCTTGCGCCTGGCGCAAAACAACGCGCCGTCGCTGACGGCTGAATCCTCCAAATTGCAGGCCGCGACCCAGGCGGCGATTCCGGCCGGCGAACTGCCGGACCCGAAACTGGTAGTAGGCCTGCAAAATTTCCCCGTTGGCGGGCCCAATCGCGGCACGTTGTATGGCGATGACATGACCGAGCAAATGATCGGCATCCAGCAACAAGTGCCCAGCCGCGACAAGCGCAAGGCACGGGTTGAGTTGGCGTCGGCCAGCGTGGACACGGCTGCCGCCGAAGGCCGGATCGAGCGCTTGAATGTGCGTCAGGCCACCGCCCAGGCGTGGATTCGCGCCTATGCGGTGGAGCGCAAAGAGGCACTGTTCAAGGACTTCTATCAGCAGAATCGCCTGCTGCAAGACACCGTGCGTGCGCAACTGGCCGGCGGTCGCGGGCAGCCTTCCGACGTCGTGATCCCGAAGCAGGAAGCGGCTGACCTGGCCGAGCGCGAGGATGAGCTGATCCAGCAACGCGCCCAGGCCCGGGCGGCCCTCAAGCGCTGGATCGGCCCGGCCGCCAGTGAAGCCCCCAGCGGGCAATTGCCGAACTGGAAAATCGACACCACCGGCTTCACCCACAACCTGCACCAGCACCCGGTTCTGCAAGCCTTTGCACCGCGCACCCGCGAGGCCGAAGCCCGGCTGAACGAGGCCAAGGCGCAAAAGACCTCGGACTGGAGTTGGGAAGTGGACTACCAGCACCGAGGCCGTGAGTACGGCGACATGGTCAGCCTGCAATTCACCTTCGATTTGCCGATCTTCCCCGGTCGCCGACAAAACCCCGGTATCGCCGCCAAGCAGGCCGAACTCGACCAACTGGACGCCGAACGCGAAGCCAAGACCCGTGAGCATACCCAGGAACTCGAAGACGACCTGGCCAACTACCAGCGCCTGGACCGCGCCGTGCAGCGCAGCCAGGACAGCCTGGTGCCGCTGGCCGAGGAGAAATTGTCGCTGAGCCTGGCGGGGTATCGCGCGGGCAAGGGCGACCTGATGAGCGTGGTCAGCGCCCGCCGCGAGTGGGTCGAGGCGCGCTTCAAACAGATTGATGCCATTGAACAGCGCGCCCTGACCGGCGCCCAGCTGTATTTTGCTTACGGGGAACCCGCCAATGAATAACCGAATCGTGAATATGGCCCTGTTGGGCGGCGTCCTGCTGCTGGGTCTGGGTGGCGGCTATTGGCTGGCGCAGACACGCGAGGCACAGCCGGCCATGGTCGGGACGATGCGGGCGCCGGACGAGAAAAAGGCGCTGTACTGGTACGACCCGATGTACCCGCAGCAAAAATTCGACAAGCCGGGCAAGTCGCCCTTCATGGACATGCAACTGGTGCCGCGCTACGCCGGTGGCGCCGAGGAGAGTGCGGCGATTCAGATCGACCCCAGCCTGACCCAGAACATCGGCGTGCGCCTGGCGAGCGTCAGCCGTGGGGTGCTGGCGTCGAGTCTTGAGCTGTCGGGAATCCTCGCCTTCAACGACCGCGATGTGGCGGTGGTGCAGGCGCGCGCTGCCGGATTTGTCGAGCGGGTTTACGCCCGTGCGCCGGGGGATGTGCTCAAGGCTCAGGCGCCCCTGGCTGACATTCTGGTGCCCGAATGGGCCGCCGCTCAGGAAGAGTTCCTTGCTCTGCGACATAGCGATCCAGGTTTGTTGGCTGCCGCCCGCCAGCGTCTGTGCTTGAGCGGATTGCCTGCCGGGTTGATCACGCAGATGGAGCGCAGCGGCCGGGTGCAATCGGTGATGACCATCATCACCCCGCTGGGCGGCGCGTTGCAAACCCTCGACGTACGCGAAGGCATGACCGTCGCGGCGGGCCAAACCCTGGCGCGGGTCAATGGCCTGGGCACCGTGTGGCTGCAGGTCGCCGTGCCTGAAGCCCAGGGCGCCGCGCTGGCCGTTGGGCAAACGGTCGAGAGCCGTTTTGTCGGGTTGCCGGGACAAGTCGTCAAAGGCACCGTCGCCGCGATTCTGCCGGCAACTGCCATGGACAGCCGCACCGTGCAGGTTCGGGTCGAACTGCCCAACCCTGACGGTATGTTGCGCCCCGGTATGACCGCCCAGGTGCGCCTGGCCCAATCCAGCGGCCAATCGGTGCTGTTGCTGCCGAGCGAGGCGTTGATTCGCACCGGCAAACGCGTGCTGGTGATGGTGGCCGAGGAGGGCGGGCGATATCGCCCGGTAGAAGTCCAGGTAGGTGCAGAAAACCAGGACAACACCGTCATCCTCGCCGGCCTGCAGGAAGGCCAGCAGGTGGTGGCCTCCGGTCAATTTCTGCTGGACTCCGAAGCAAGTTTGAAGGGAATTACCACTCAATCGTCCGGCGGTTTTTCAGATGAGGGGGCCATGGACGGCATGAGCATGCAACCGGGAGCCCGGCCATGATCGCCCTGTTGATTCGCTGGTCGGTGGCCAACCGCTTTTTGGTGTTGTTGGCGACTTTATTCGTGACGGCCTGGGGTTTGTGGGCGATCCAGAACACCCCGGTGGACGCCTTGCCGGACCTGTCGGATGTGCAGGTGATCATCCGCACGCCGTACCCGGGCCAGGCCCCGCAGATTGTCGAGAACCAGGTCACTTACCCGATGACCACCACCATGCTCTCGGTGCCGGGGGCGAAGACCGTGCGTGGCTTTTCGTTCTTCGGCGACAGCTATGTTTACGTGCTGTTCGACGAAGGCACCGACCTGTATTGGGCGCGCTCGCGGGTGCTGGAATACCTGAGCCAGTTGCAGGCGCGTTTGCCGGCATCGGCCAAGCCGGCGCTGGGCCCGGATGCCACCGGTGTCGGCTGGATCTACCAGTACGCGCTGGTGGACCGCACCGGAAAACACGACTTGGCGCAACTGCGCTCGTTGCAGGACTGGTTCCTCAAGTTCGAGCTCAAGACCCTGCCCAATGTCGCCGAAGTGGCGACCATCGGCGGCCAGGTCAAGCAGTACCAGGTGCAGATCGACCCGCTGGCCCTGGCCAGTCGCGGCATCACCCAGGCCCAGGTGGTGGAAGCCATCGGCAAGGCCAACCAGGAAACCGGCGGTTCGGTGCTGAACATGGGTGAGTCGGAATACATGGTGCGTGCGTCCGGCTACCTGAAAACCCTGGAGGACTTTCGCGGCATTCCCCTGCGGCTCGACACCCACAACGTGCCGGTGACCCTTGGGGATGTGGCGACGATCCAGCTGGGCCCGGACATGCGCCGGGGCATCAGTGAACTGGATGGCGAAGGCGAGGCGGTGGGCGGCGTGGTGATCCTGCGCAGCGGCAAGAACGCCCGCGAGGCCATCGCGGCGGTCAAGACCAAGCTGGAGCAACTGCAAACCAGCCTGCCGCCCGGGGTGGAAATCGTCACCACCTACGATCGCAGCAAACTCATCGATCGCGCCGTGGACAACCTCAGCCACAAGCTGCTCGAAGAGTTCCTGGTGGTGGCGCTGGTGTGCGGGATCTTCCTGTGGCACCTGCGCTCCTCGCTGGTGGCGATCATTTCGTTGCCGGTGGGGGTGTTGATTGCCTTTATCGTCATGCGCTTCCAGGGCATCAACGCGAACATCATGTCCCTGGGCGGGATTGCGATTGCCATCGGCGCGATGGTCGATGGCGCGGTGGTGATGATCGAGAATGCCCACAAGAAAATCGAAGCCTGGCACCACGCGCATCCGAACCAGGAATTGAAGGGAGAGGCGCATTGGAAGGTCATCACCGATGCAGCAGTGGAGGTGGGGCCGGCGTTGTTTTTCTGCCTGCTGATCATCACCTTGTCGTTTATCCCGGTGTTCACCCTGCAAGCCCAGGAAGGCCGCTTGTTCGGGCCGCTGGCCTACACCAAGACCTATGCCATGGCCGCTGCAGCGGGGTTGTCGGTGACCCTGATCCCGGTGCTGATGGGCTACTGGATTCGCGGGCGTATTCCCGATGAGCAACGCAACCCGCTGAATCGCGGCCTGATCAAACTCTACCAACCGGCCCTCGACGCGGTGCTGCGCTGGCCGCGCATGACCTTGCTGGTCGCGCTGCTGATGGTCGCCAGTGCGCTATGGCCAGTGTCGCACCTGGGCGGTGAATTCCTGCCGCCGCTGGATGAGGGCGACCTGTTGTATATGCCGTCGGCGTTGCCTGGTTTGTCGACGCAAACTGTCGGCGCATTGCTGCAACGTACCGACCGCTTGATCAAGAGCGTGCCGGAAGTCGCCCACGTGTTCGGCAAGGCCGGCCGCGCCGAAACCGCCACCGACCCGGCGCCGCTGGAAATGTTCGAAACCACCATCGAGTTCAAGCCGCGAGACCAATGGCGGCCGGGCATGACCCCGGAAAAACTGGTGAAGGAACTCGACCGGGTGGTGCAGGTGCCGGGGCTGACCAACATCTGGATTCCGCCAATCCGCAACCGTATCGACATGCTCGCCACCGGGGTCAAAAGCCCGATCGGCGTGAAGGTCGCGGGTTCCAGCCTGATGGACATCGACGCCGTGACCCAGGCCGTGGAAAAGGTCGCCAAGACGGTGCCCGGCGTCAGCTCGGCGCTGGCGGAACGCCTGACGGGCGGGCGCTACATCGACGTGGATATCGACCGCCCGGCCGCCGCGCGTTATGGCCTGAACATCACCGATGTGCAGTCCATTGTCTCCGGGGCGATTGGCGGGGAAAACATCGGCGAGACCGTCGAAGGCTTGGCGCGGTTTCCCATCAACCTGCGCTACCCGAAAGAATGGCGCGACTCGGTGAGCGCGTTGAGCAACCTGCCGATCTATACCCCGTCGGGTAGCCAGATCACCCTGGGCACCGTGGCCAGGATCAAGGTCAGCGAAGGCCCGCCGATGCTCAAGAGCGAAAACGCCCGGCCTTCCGGCTGGGTGTACATTGACGTGCGTGATCGCGACCTGGCGTCGGTGGTGAAGGACTTGCGTGAAGCGATCAACCAGAACGTGCAACTGCAACCGGGCATGAGCCTCAGCTACTCGGGGCAGTTCGAGTTCCTGGAGCGGGCCAATGAACGCCTGAAACTGGTGGTGCCGGCGACTTTGCTGATCATCTTCGTGCTGCTGTACCTGACGTTCCGGCGGGTGGATGAGGCGCTGCTGATCCTCGCCACGTTGCCGTTCGCGCTGACGGGTGGGGTGTGGTTGCTGTACTGGCTGGGCTTCAACCTGTCGGTGGCGACGGGTGTTGGATTTATCGCGTTGGCGGGGGTGTCGGCGGAGTTTGGCGTGATCATGCTGCTGTATTTGAAAAACGCCTGGGCCGAACGCCAGGGAGGAGGGGACCAGGCCCTGCTGGAAGCCATCACCGAAGGTGCCGTATTACGCGTGCGGCCCAAGGCGATGACCGTGGCCGTAATCATCGCCGGCTTGCTGCCGATCCTTTTAGGCGGCACCGGCAGCGAAGTCATGAGCCGGATTGCCGCCCCCATGATTGGCGGCATGCTCACAGCGCCCTTGCTCTCCCTCTTCGTCATCCCGGCGGCATATAGGCTAATGCGCAAATCCAAAAGCTAACGACAATCAAATGTGGGAGCGGGCTTGCTCGCGAAAGCGGTGTGTCAGTCGCCAGATGCCGTGGCTGACCCACCGCGTTCGCGAGCAAGCCCGCTCCCACATTTAGACCTCATTCAGCCTGACCCACCGCTCCTCCTTGGCCGCCACCCGAATCGCCGTGGCCAACCGCTCAATCTCCCAAGCCGCCGCAAAATCCGTCCCGTCACTGCCCTTGCCGGCCAACGCCATCACTAACTCATGCACCTCCAGCGTCTTCAACTCGTTGTACCCCAACTGATGCCCCGGCGCCGGACTGAACGCCGCATACCCTGGCAACGAAGGCCCCGCCAACACCCGCTGAAACCCCTCCTGCCCAACCCGAAACAGCTGCAATTCATTCAACCGTTCCTGATCAAACAACAACGTGCCCCGCGTGCCACTGATCTCAAAGCTCAGGTGATTCTTATACCCATGCTTCAGCCAGCTACTGCTCACCGTCCCCCGTGCCCCATTGGCAAACCGCAACAACGCATGCACCTGGTCATCCACCGCAATCTCCCGCAGCGTCTCACTCCCGGCGGTGGCAGGCCGCTGCCCGTGCACCGTTTGCGTATCGGCACACACACTCACCACATCCCCCACCAAATAGCGCGCCATGGACAGTAAATGACTGCCCAGATCCGCCAACGCACCGCCGGCATGTCCCACCTCACAGCGCCACGACCACGGCGACGCCGAATCCGCCATGAAATCCTCGCTGAATTCCCCCTGAAAACTGATGATTTCCCCCAACTCACCGCGGGCGATCAACTGCCGGGCCAAACCAATCATCGGGTTGTGCTGATAGTTGTAACCCACCCGCGTCACCACCCCGGCCTTGCTCGCCGCATCACGCATCGCGGCCGCCTGCTCCAGGCTCACCGCCAGCGGCTTCTCGCAATACACCGCCTTGCCTGCCGCCAGTGCAGCCATGGCCATGGGGTAGTGCAAATGGTTGGGAGTAGTGATGGCGACAACATCCACCTTGGGATCGTCAATCAACTGCTGCCAGTCGCCATGGGCCTGGGCAAACCCCCAGTCATTGGCGCAGCGTATTGCGCGCTCGGTATCGGCATCGGCCAGGGCGGCCAGCGTGAGCTTCACCGGCAGCTCGAACACCGCCCGCGCATTATTAAACGCCAAGGCGTGGGCACGCCCCATAAAGCCTGTACCAATCAGGCCGATTCCGAGTTCGCGCATAGCCGGGTTCCTTCGAATTATTGTATTGAGAAGCCTATTTATGGAATAAATATTCCCAAAACTCAACACATAGAATAAAAATTCATTCCCAAAGCCCACACCTCCCCCGTGGCGAGGGAGCTTGCTCCCGCTGGGCTGCGCAGCGGCCCCAAAAAGCGTAGGAGCGCTGCGCACTCCAGCGGAAGCAAGCCCCCTCACCCCAACAGCCCCCCACCAC
>NZ_JBYSWF010000035.1:0-70032 GCF_058780865.1 Pseudomonas sp. GP01-A4 | reverse complement strand
GTGCTTCTGTTGCAGGAGAGCGAGCTGGGCGGGTTAAAGGTCATCATCGACCTGCCACGCCGCCATTGAAAACAAACCGTAGCAGCTGTCGAGCCTCGCCAAGGCTCGACAGCTGCTACGGGATACTCGGGCTGATTGCCGGAGTATCCCGCAACTCATCAAACCCTGAACTGATCCATCAGGCCCTGCTGCTGATTCGCCAGGCTGTTCAACGCCTGGCTGACCCGCGCCGATTCATTCGCCTGTTCGGACAACGACTCCGTCACATCCCGAATCGTCGCCACGTTGTTGTTGATCTCCTCGGCCACCGCACTTTGCTCTTCGGCGGCGCTGGCGATCTGCAGGTTCATGTCGCTGATTACCGTTACCGCATCGCCGATCTGGCGCAAGGCGGTCACGGCCTGGCCCACTTGTTCGACGCTGCCCTGGGCCTGGCGATGGCTGTTGCTCATGGAACCGACCACTTCCTGGGTACCGCTTTGCAGTTGCTCGATCACCAGGCGGGTTTCTTCCACCGACTCCTGGGTACGTCGCGCCAGGTTGCGCACTTCATCGGCGACCACCGCAAAACCACGACCGGCTTCACCCGCGCGGGCGGCCTCGATAGCGGCGTTCAGTGCCAGCAGGTTGGTCTGCTCGGCGATTGCACGAATCACTTCCAGTACCGAACCGATCTTCTCGCTGTTGGCCGCCAGTCCTTCAACCTGGGTCATCGCGGTGCTCATATCCGCCGCCAGGTGGCCGATGCTGGTGGTGGTGCGGTCGATCACGGTCAAACCTTCACGCGTCGCCTGATCGGCATCGCGGGCAGCCTGGGCGGCTTGCGCGGCACTGCGGGCGACGTCCTGGGCGGTGGCGCTCATCTCGTGGGAGGCGGTGGCCACCTGGTCGACCTGACGGTATTGCTGCTCCATGCCGGCACTGGTTTCAGTGGCGATGGCGGCCGACTGGTCGGCGGTGCCACGGGCGTCCTGCACTGAGCGTTTGACCTGGGCAATGATCGGCTGCAGCTTGTCGAGGAAGCGGTTGAACCAGCCGGCCAATTCGCCGAGTTCGTCGTGTTTGTCGTAGGCCAGGCGGCGGGTCAGGTCACCTTCGCCACTGGCAATGTCTTCCAGCATGCGTGCCACGCCGAGGATCGGCCGGGTCACGCTGCGGGCCATCAGCCACACCAGCAACAGGCCGACGATTGCTGCCAGCAGGCCCAGGCTCAGTTCCAGCAGAGTGCCCTTGGCGTTATCGGCGTCCAGTTTGGACTTCAGGGCTTCAGCCGGAGCCACCAGGACTTTTTCCGGAACATCCAGCAACACGCCCCACGGCTTGCCATCGGGGATCGGCTGGAACGGCGCGAGCACCTTGAGTTGGTGGTCGGTGCGCACGCTGCGGGTCTGGGTGCTGGTGGAAAGCGAACTGATCAATTGCGCGCCGTTGGCGGTGTCGACGGCATCCAGGCGCTGGCTGAGTTTGCCGGCGTCCGGGCTGTAGCCAGCCAGCAGGCCCACCGGGCTGATGATGCTGACGCTGGTCTGGCCGTCGTAGAGTTTCTGGCTGGCGCCCTGGCTGACGGCTTGCAGGCTGTTGAGGTTGATGTCCACCGACAGCGAGGCGATGACTTTGCCGTTGACCATCAGCGGGAAGACGATGCTGGTCATCAGCACCTTTTGCCCATCGATCACATAGAAGTACGGCTCGATCACGCAGGGCTTGAGTGTGGTGCGCGGGCAGGTGAACCAGGCGTTGGCTTTTTCGCCGCTGGGTCCGACGCTGGTGTCGGACATGTCGCTTTCGGGCAGCGACATTGAAGTCAGCTTGCCCGCAGTCGGCTGGGACCAGTACAGCGCAAAGCGGCCCTTGTCGTTGCTGCCCAGCTCTTGCTGGTTGGCGAACAGTTCGTCCTTGCCATCCAGTGCGTTGGCCTCGAATACCAGGGACAGGCCCAGCAGTTCCGGATTGGCCTGCAGCGCGGCCTTGACCTGGCGGGTCAGGTCTTCGCGCAGGTCGAAGGCATCCAGGAAGCGTTTCTCGGCCTGCTCGCGCAGGAACAACACCTGCCGGGAAAAACCGTGGCCGTATTGATAGGCGTCCATGAACTGCTGGCGAATGCCCAAGGCCTGGACCTCACCCTGGGCTTCGATGCGCGCCTGGGCGGCTTCGTCGAGCATTTCCATACTGGAAGCCTTGACCAGGTCGGAGCTCTGCGCCATGCGGTACAGCGAGAGACCTACCAGCAAGGTCACGATGCCCAGCAGGCAAAGACCGGCCAGCAGGGTAATTTTCCATTGAATGGACAGCTGTCTGAGCGACATGGAGCCTTCCTTAACTTTCGATACGACAGAGACGATCTGCCTGTATCGGCGGCTCGGAAATTTTCTTTATTCAAACGATCAATTTAAACCTGTTTGTGTGGCGAGGGGGCTTGTCCCCCGTTGGGCTGCGTAGCGGCCCCAAAAAAAGCGGGAGCGCTGCGCACTCCAACGGGGGACAAGCCCCCTCGCCACAGGACAAGCCCCCTCGCCACAGACAAATCCCCTAACCACTGACAAACCTTCTCCCCACTTTTTTGACAAGGCAGGCCGGGTGCTGCAAAGTGCGCGCCCTCTAATAAAACTCCCTTAAAACCTGGTTTGCGGCAGCCGTTCCCGACAGCAGCCCGGGCAGGTGCGTGCTTTTTTCATGTTTTCTGTCTTGAGGTAACGATGATTAATGCAGTAATCGCCGCAGTCGGCACCATGCTGGTGCTCAGCTTGTCCCGCGTGCATGTGGTGATCGCGATCATTGTCGGCGCCCTGGTGGGTGGCCTGACCGGCGGCCTGGGTATCGACGCGACGCTCAAGGCGTTCAACAGCGGCCTGGGTGGCGGTGCGACGGTGGCGTTGTCCTACGCGCTGCTCGGCGCGTTCGCCGTGGCGATTGCCAAATCCGGCCTGGCCCATGCGCTGGCCGATAAAGCCCTGCTGCTGGTGGATCGGCAGGAAGCCACGGGCGGCAGTCACGTCAAATGGCTGCTGATCGGTCTGCTCTGGGTGGTGGCCATCGCCTCGCAGAACATCCTGCCGATCCACATCGCGTTTATCCCGCTGCTGGTACCGCCGCTTTTATATGTGCTGACCAAACTGCAGCTGGACCGCCGTCTCATCGCCTGCGTCATGACCTTCGGCCTGATCACGCCCTACATGTTTCTGCCGGTGGGCTTCGGCAACATCTTCCTGAATCAGATCCTGCTGGCCAACGTGGCCAAGAGCGGTGTCGACATCAGCCAGGTCAATGTCACCCATGCCATGGGCCTACCGGCGCTGGGCATGGTGGTCGGTTTGCTGGTGGCGGTGTTTGTCAGCTACCGCAAGAAGCGTGTGTACGACCTGGAGAAGATCGAGCGAGTCGAGCAGGTGGCGGTGCACTACAACCCGCTGACCCTGCTGGTGGCCGGCCTGGCGATTGCGGCGGCGTTCATTATCCAGCTGTGGCTGGACTCGATGATCATTGGCGCCCTGGCCGGGTTCCTGATCTTTTCGGTGTCGGGCATCGTGCGCTGGCGCGACACCGATGACCTGTTCACCGAAGGCATGAAGATGATGGCGATGATCGGTTTCATCATGATCGCCTCGTCGGGCTTTGCCGAAGTGCTCAAGGCCACCGGTGAAGTGCAGACACTCGTGCAAGCCTCCGCGGCGTTTATCGGCCATAGCCGCGGTGTGGGCGCGCTGCTGATGCTGCTGGTGGGCTTGCTGGTGACCATGGGCATCGGCTCGTCGTTTTCCACGGTGCCGATCCTGGCGGCGATCTTTGTGCCGCTGTGCGTGCAGCTGGGCTTCAGCCCGCTGGCGATCGTGTGCATCGTCGGCACGGCCGGGGCATTGGGTGATGCCGGCTCGCCTGCGTCGGACTCCACCCTGGGCCCGACTTCCGGTTTGAACATCGATGGCCAGCACCACCATATCTGGGACACCGTGGTACCGACCTTCCTGCACTACAACATTCCGCTGCTGGCGTTTGGCTGGTTTGCCGCGATGACGCTCTGACAGGATTGTCCTACAGATTTATTGTAACTAGCCGTTAACCTCTTGAGTTGTCCCTCAAGAGAGAAGAGCCATGCGTCTGAGTCTAAAGGCCAAAGTACTGTCCCTTGCTGTCCTGCCCGTGTTGTTGTTTGCCGTGATCATCAGCCTGACCACGGTGTGGATCCTTCGGGAGCAGGCCCGCAACGAGGTCGAAGAAACCCGTCAGAACCTGCTCAACGACGCCAAGACCACCTTGCGCGGCTACGTCGAGGTGGCGATGACCACCATCAAGCCGCTGTACGACGCTGCCGCCCAAGGCGATACGGCCGCACGGACGCAAGTGGTCAAGCTGCTGTCCAACACCAGCTATGGCAAGGATGGTTATTTCTTCGGCTACGACTCCGAGACCATTCGCCTGTTCAAGGGCAACAGCCCGGACGGCGTCGGCAAAAGCTTCAAGGACAACCGTGACCCGAATGGCGTGTACGTCAACCGTGACTTGGTGAAAGTCGGCAAGGACGGCACCCACTACCTGCAATACAGCTCGACGCAGCCCGGCCAGACCGAACTGGTGCCCAAGCTCGGCTACACCGAATACCTGCCCAAATGGGACATGGTGATCGGTACGTCGGTGAACCTGGACGGTATCGATGCACAAGTTGCCGTGGTTCAGGCCAAGGTCGAGAAGCGCATGGAAGGCGTGGTGCTGAGTATTATCGGTATTGCCGTGGTGGTGCTGTTGGTGATCGCCGCCGTGGGCATGCTGGTGGCCAATACCATCCTGCGACCGCTGCACCTGATGAAGATCAACCTCGACGACATCGCCGCCGGTGAGGGTGACCTGACCCGCCGCCTGGCCATCACCAGCCAGGACGAGCTTGGCGAACTGGCAGGCTCTTTCAACCGCTTTGTCGACAAGATCCACAGCCTGGTACGCCAGATCACCGAGATGACCTCCCAGCTTACCGGCCTGGTGAGCCAGGTCGCCGAGCAAGCCAACCGCTCGGAAAAGGCCATGGAGCGCCAGCGTCACGAGACCGACCAGGTGGCTACCGCGATCAACGAAATGTCCTCCGCGGCCCATGAAGTGGCGCGCAGTGCCCAAGGCGCAGCCGTCGCTGCGCAGCAAACCGACGCCGAAGGCCAGGCCGCGAAAAAAGTCGTGGATGGCAGCATCGCGCAGATTCACGCGCTGGTGAACGACATCCGCAGCAGCGGCGTGTCCCTGGACAGCTTGCAGCAGGATGTGTCGTCGATTGTCAGCGTGCTTGGCGTGATCCGCTCGATTGCCGAACAGACCAACTTGCTCGCCCTCAACGCCGCCATTGAAGCCGCGCGGGCAGGGGAGGCCGGTCGTGGTTTTGCCGTGGTCGCCGACGAAGTACGGGCGTTGGCCAGCCGCACCCAGCAAAGCACCCAGGAGATCCAGGGCATGATCGACCGCCTGCAAAAAGGCACCGAAGCCGCCGTGGAGTCCATGCGCCGTTCCAGTGACGCCGGTGACGGCACATCGGCCCAGGCCAACGAAGCCGGAGCATCCCTGGACACCATGGCGCAGCTGATCGGCACCATCAACTCGATGAACGCGCAGATCGCCAGCGCGGCGGAAGAACAAACCGCCGTGGCCGAAGAGATCAACCGCAGCGTGCATCAGATCGCGGTGGCGGTTGACAGTGTGGCCGATGAAACCCAACAGGGTGCCCAGACCTCCCGCAGCCTGGCGGACCTGGGGCAGCGGTTGGGTCAGTTGGTGGGGCAGTTCAGGATTTGATTGCAGGCTTGAGCCATCGGCAACGTCCCGTTGCCGACGGGCTTGGCTGGATTGATCGATCAGGTCAACAGCGCCAAACGTTCCACCGTCTCCGGAAACTTCGCCACCAGCCGAATCAAGGTTGCCGCCTGAGCATTGGGTGTGGCCCGGCCTTGCTCCCAATTTTCCAGGGTCCGGGTGTTGGTGCGCAGGTACATCGCAAACACCGAGCGCGACAGATTGAGTTGTTGACGCACAGCGACTACTTCGTCGGCAGTGAGCGGTGCCAGCTTGCTCAACTGCACCTTGTGGCTGCGCAGCGTTACCTTGCCTTGTCGTTCATCTGCCAGCGCGTCGAAGCCTTCGACCAGTTCGGAAAAGATGTCACGTTTCATAAGATTTTCTCGCTTTGATTTCCCTGTCCAGCAGGTGTTTGAGCGCCGTTTTGTGTTGAGCGCTCAGGTCGTCCTGTTCGTGTTTGCCATAAAGGGTGAACAGCCAGAACTGCGTACCGCCCGACCACCAGTAATAGATGACTCGCAGGCCACCCCGTTTGCCCTTGTTGCGTCGCTCGTCGACAAAGCGCACCTTGCGTAACCCGCCGGTTCCCTCTATCACGTTGCCCGCTTGCGGGTTTCTCATCAACTCTTGTTGAAAGCCGTGAAATAACTCATCACTCAGATAATCCCTGCGGTGCCGCTCAAAGGCTGGCAATTCGATAAATAGAGCATCCATGTTCTGTACGTAGCCTGCGTATAGTTTGGTGGCCCATCTGCGGTGGGTCAAGTGACCCTGCTGTGGGATGTTTCCTAAAACGCAACCACGATACGAGCGACCCAGGCAGGGTGATGCCGGAAGGGGAGGCATCTCGACGAGGAAAATTCCCTTTGTGTGTCAGACAACAAATTAATACGCCAGAAACGCAAAACGGCGCCCGAAGGCGCCGTTTTGCTTGCTGCGTTTAACTAAGCGATCAACCCGCCATCACCGCATGCTGCACCAGGGTGAGCAACGGTTGTGGGTACACACCCAGGAAGAACGCCAGCAGGGCGATTGCCAGCAGCATCACGCCGCCTGCTTTCTGTTCCCAGTGCAACTCGGCGTCCACACGGCGCAGGTTTGGCTCGATCAGGTACAAGGTCACCATCACGCGCAGGTAGTAGAAAACGCCGATGGCGCTGCCCAGTACCAGGGACGCAACCAACCACCATTCGTGCGCTTCAACACCGGTGGCCACGATGTAGAACTTGCCGATGAAGCCCGCAGTCAGCGGGATACCCGCCAGGGACAGCATCATCACGGTCAGTACGGCGGTCAGGTACGGACGGCGCCAGAACAGGCCGCGGTATTCGTACAGGGCGTCGGCGTCGCGGCCTTTGTAAGGCGAGGACATCAGCGTGATCACACCGAATGCACCCAGGCTTGTGATCACGTAGGTGACCAGGTACACGCCGATGGCTTCCATCGCCAGGCCCTTGCTCGCCACCAGGGCGATCAGCAGGTAACCGAAGTGCGCGATGGACGAATAACCCAGCAGACGCTTGAGGTTGTTCTGGGTCAGCGCCAGCAGGTTGCCGAACAGGATCGAAGCGATGGCGATGATGGTCAGCACGTTGCTGAGTACACCGGTGTTGGCCGCAGGGGAGATCTGGAACAGACGCACCATCACGGCAAACACGGCGACTTTCGACGCGGTAGCCAGGAAAGCAGCCACCGGCGCCGGGGCGCCTTCGTACACGTCCGGGGTCCACAGGTGGAACGGCACCAGCGACAGCTTGAACGCCAGGCCGATCAGCATCATGGCCAGGCCCAGTTGGGCGATTGGCGCTGGGCTGCCGGAGGCTGCCAGGGCGTGACCGATACCGCTGAAGCTCAGGCTGCCGGCTTCTGCGTAGAGCAGGGCCATACCGAACAACAGGAATGCCGAACCGGCAGCCGACAGCACCATGTACTTGATGCCGGCTTCCAGGGAGCGCTTGTTGAAGAAGGCATACGCTACCAGGCCGTAGACCGGGATCGACAGCAGTTCCAGGCCGATGAACAAGCCGGCCAGGTGCTGCGCGCTGACCAGCACGATACCACCGGCCGCAGCCAGCAGGATCAGCAGGTACAGCTCTTCGCGGTTGCCCGGGTAGCCGGTGCCGCCTTCGCCGAGGTAGGCGTGGGCAAGCGTGACGCAGGCCAGGGTAGCAACCAGGATCAACGCGATATACAGCAGCGCGAAGTCATCGACCATCATCAGCGGGGTCACGGCCAGTGGCGCGACCTTGAGTGCCGGGATAATCGACAGCAGGGCCAGGTTCAAGCCCGCACAGGACAGCAGGAACGTTTGCGAGTGATTGCGGCGCCAGGCGATCGCCAGCATCACCACCACGATGGTGAGGCTGGTGATCAGCAGCGGCGCAAGCGCGATAAAGTGTTGGATCGTGAATTCCATAGCGCTCTTACCGGGCCGAAGCGAGTTGAGAGAAGGCGGTGCCGAACCACTGCTGCACGCCATGCATCGTTGCGGCAGAAGTATCCAGGAACGGTTGCGGGTACACGCCGATAAACACCAGCAGTACCGCAAGGCCGAGCACCATGATCAGTTCGCGACCGTCCATGCCGTGCAACACGGTGTCGGACTTGGCCGGACCGAAGTATGCGCGGTGGATCATGATCAGCGAGTAGACCGAACCGAACACCAGGCCAGACGTAGCGATTGCACTGACCCACGGCGTATGCACGAAGGCACCCATCAGGATCAGGAACTCGCCGATGAAGTTACCGGTACCCGGCAAGCCCAGGGATGCGGCGGCGAAGAACAGGCTGATGGCCGGCAGGTAGGCGATACGTGACCACACGCCACCCATCTCGCGCATGTCACGAGTGTGCAGGCGCTCGTACAGTTGGCCGCTGAGGATAAACAGTGCCGCTGCCGACACACCGTGAGCCAGCATCTGGATCACTGCGCCTTGCAGCGCCAGTTGGCTGCCGGAGTAGATGCCGATCAGTACGAAGCCCATGTGGGAAACGGACGAGAAGGCAATCAGACGCTTGATGTCGGTTTGGGCGAAGGCCAGGAACGCACCGTAGAAGATCCCGATCAGACCGAGGGTCATGGCGATCGGCGCGAACTCGGCCGAGGCATTCGGGAACAGCGGCAGGGCGAAACGCAGCAGGCCGTAGGCCGCCGTCTTCAAGAGGATACCGGCCAGGTCGACGGAACCTGCAGTCGGCGCCTGGGCGTGAGCGTCAGGCAACCAGGAGTGGAACGGCACCACCGGCAGCTTCACCGCGAACGCGATGAAGAAGCCCAGCATCAGGATGTACTCGGTGGTCAGGGACATCTTGGTTTTCAACAGGTCGGCGTAGTTGAACGTGATCACGCCCGTGCTGTTGAAGTTGACCAGTACCAGGCCCAGGATCGCCACCAACATGATCAGGCCGGAAGCCTGGGTGAAGATGAAGAACTTGGTCGCCGCGTAGATCCGGGTTTTCTTGCCGTCCGAAGAACTGTGACCCCAGAGCGCGATGAGGAAGTACATCGGCACCAGCATCATTTCCCAGAAGAAGAAGAACATGAACAGGTCGAGGGCGAGGAACACGCCGACAACGCCGCCCAGGATCCACATCAGGTTCAGGTGGAAGAAGCCCACATGACGCTGGATCTCTTTCCAGGAGCAGAGTACCGAGAGGATACCCAGCAGGCCGGTCAGCAGGATCATCAACAGCGACAGGCCGTCGAGGGCCAGGTGCACGTTGATGCCGAAGCGCTGGATCCACACGTGCTTGAATTCAAGCGCGAAGGTGGGATCGACACCCGGTGCCGGAGCAAATGAATAGTCACCGTGGGCCCACAGCCAGAGGCCGAGCGCGAGTTCCAGGGACATGGTCAGCAACGCAATCCAGCGGGGGAGGGTGGCGCCGAAGCGTTCACCCATCCAGCAGAGCAGGCCGCCGATAAAGGGGATCAGGATTAGCCAGGGCAGAATCATGACGGGCTCGTTTCCTTTCGCAAGTTCGCAAAGTTCGCAATGTGCATAGTCAGACCGCGACCACGATGATGGCGCCGATTACCAGGACGGCACCGGCCGCCATGGAAGCTGCATACCAGCGCAATTGGCCGGTCTCGCTGCGGCTCAGGGCGGTGTGACCGGCCTTGGCGGCACGCGGGATCAAACCGATGGTTTGGTCGAGCGGGTCTTTGCGCAGTACGTGGCTGATCGCAAGGTACGGCTTAACGAACAGTTTGTCGTAGATCCAGTCGAAGCCCCAGGCAGCGAACCACCAGGCCGAAAGGAAGCGGCCAATGCCACTGTTGGCGATGGCGGTGACGAAGCGGCGCTTGCCGAGGAACAGCAGGGCCGCCAGCAGGATACCCGCGATGGCGATGGCGCCCGAGGCGATTTCCAGGCTGTGCTTGGCTGCACCACCGGCATGGCCGGCGCTTTCCGGCAAAACACCGGCCAGTGGCGGGGTGATCATGGCGCCGACGAAGGTCGACAGGATGATCAGCACCGACAGTGGCAGCCAGTGGGAAATGCCATGGCCTGCGTGGGCTTCAGTCTTGGCTTCACCGTGGAACGTGATGAAGATCAGGCGGAAGGTGTACAGCGAGGTCATGAACGCACCTACCAGGCCGGCGTACAGCAGGCCGTGGTTACCGCTGGCAAAGGCTTCCCAGAGGATTTCGTCTTTCGAGTAGAAACCTGCGGTCACCAGTGGCAGGGCCGACAAGGCCGCGCCGCCGACGATGAAGCTGGCGTAGGCCAACGGCAGTTTCTTCCACAGGCCGCCCATCTTGAAGATGTTCTGCTCGTGGTGGCAGGCAACGATCACCGCACCGGAAGCAAGGAACAGCAGGGCCTTGAAGAAGGCGTGGGTCATCAGGTGGAAGATCGCGCCGTCCCAGGCGCCAACGCCCAGGGCCAGGAACATGTAGCCGATCTGGCTCATGGTCGAGTAGGCGAGGATACGCTTGATGTCGGTCTGAACCAGGGCAGCAAAACCTGCCAGTACCAGGGTCACGCCACCCACCAGGCCCACCAGATGCAGAATCTCCGGTGCCAGGGTGAACAGGCCGTGGGTACGGGCAATCAGGTAGACACCGGCGGTTACCATGGTCGCGGCGTGGATCAGTGCCGAAACCGGGGTAGGACCGGCCATCGCATCCGCCAGCCAGGTTTGCAGCGGCAGTTGCGCGGATTTACCGACAGCGCCACCCAGCAGCATCAGGGTCGCCAGGGTGATCCAGAAGTCGCCGACCTGGAATTTCTGCGGTGCCAGCACCAGCAGTTCCTGGATGTTCAGCGTGCCCACCTGTTGGAACAGGATGAACAGGCCGATGGCCATGAACACGTCACCGATCCGGGTCACGATAAAGGCTTTGAGTGCGGCGTTACCGTTGTTGCGGTTGCTGTAGTAGAAACCGATCAACAGGTACGAGCACAGGCCCACACCTTCCCAGCCGAAGTACAGGAACAACAGGTTATCGCCCAGCACCAGGAACAGCATGCTGGCGATAAACAGGTTGGTGTAGGCGAAGAAGCGCGAGTAACCGGCTTCACCGCGCATGTACCAGGACGCGAACAGGTGGATCAGGAAGCCCACACCCACCACCACGCCGAGCATGGTGATCGACAGGCCGTCGACGTAGAGGGCGAAGTTGGGCTTGAAGCCCTCCACCGACATCCACTGCCACAACACCAGGGTGTAGTGACCGCCTTCAGGCGGTGCGACGTTGAATTGCCAGATGACGTAGGCGGCGACAATTGCCGACAGGCCAATGGAACCTACGCCGACCAGGGCCGAGAGGTTTTCCGACCAGCGTCCACGGGAGAACGACAGCAGCAGGAAACCGATCAGGGGAAATACGAAAGTCAGAAAGATCATGTTCATCCGCGCATCTCACTGGCAGCGTCGATATCAAGCGTGTGGAAGCGACGATACAGTTGCAGCAGGATCGCCAGGCCAATACTGGCCTCGGCGGCTGCCAGGCTGATCACCAGGATGAACATCACTTGTCCATCCGGCTGGCCCCAACGGCTACCGGCCACGATGAACGCGAGTGCCGCGGCGTTCATCATGATTTCCAGGCTCATCAACACGAACAGAATGTTGCGGCGAACCATCAGGCCGACCAGGCCAAGGCAGAACAGGATGCCGGCGACCGCCAGACCATGCTCCAAAGGGATAGCAGGCATCGTCATTGCTCCTTGGCTTCGTTGCGGCCCAAGTGGAAGGCGGTGATGGCTGCAGCGAGCAGCAGCATCGAAGCCAGTTCGACCACCAGCAGGTACGGGCCGAACAGGCTGATGCCCACGGCTTTCGCGTCTACGGTGGTGTGGCCGATGGCCTGGCCGCTCTGGTGAGCGAATAGCACATACAGCAGTTCAGCCAGCAGCAGGGCTGCCAGGATCACCGGGCCGAGCCAGATGCCGGGCTTGAGCCAGACGCGTTCCTGGGCGACAGACGCCGGCCCCAGGTTGAGCATCATCACCACAAACACGAACAGCACCATGATGGCG
This sequence comes from Pseudomonas sp. GP01-A4, assembly GCF_058780865.1. NCBI lineage: Bacteria > Pseudomonadati > Pseudomonadota > Gammaproteobacteria > Pseudomonadales > Pseudomonadaceae > Pseudomonas > Pseudomonas sp. GP01-A4. The sequence goes on along the minus strand of NZ_JBYSWF010000035.1, from coordinate 57,775 downwards.
CCGGCGTAGGCGATCACTTCCAGTACACCGGCGAACGGTGCGCCGAGGCTGAAGAAGGTCATGGCCACGGCGATCAGCGAAATGATCAGGTAGAGCAGGGCGTGCACGGGGTTAGTGTTGGTGATCACGCGAAGCGTGGACACCACTGCAATACCCGATGCGAAATAGAAAGCGAATTCCATCTTTCTTCCTTAAGGCAGCAAGCTCTTCACGTTGATCGGCTCGGCTTCGTTTTGTGCGGCGCCTTTCGGCTTACCGGCAACGGCCATACCTGCAACACGATAGAAGTTGTAATCAGGGTTTTTACCGGGACCAGAGATCAGCAGATCTTCTTTCTCGTACACCAGGTCCTGACGTTTGAACTCGGCCATCTCGAAATCCGGTGTCAGCTGGATCGCGGTGGTCGGGCAAGCTTCCTCGCAGAGGCCGCAGAAAATGCAGCGCGAGAAGTTGATGCGGAAGAAGTCCGGGTACCAGCGACCGTCTTCGGTTTCAGCTTTCTGCAGCGAGATGCAACCCACCGGGCACGCCACGGCGCACAGGTTGCAGGCCACGCAGCGCTCTTCGCCGTCGGGGTCGCGGGTCAGGACAATGCGGCCGCGATAACGCGGCGGCAGGTACACCGCTTCTTCCGGGTATTGCAGGGTGTCGCGTTTGCGAAAGCCGTGACCGAACACCATCACCAGGCTTCGCAACTGGGTACCGGTACCCTTAACGATGTCGCCAATATATTTGAACATGGGTCAAATCCTCACTGAACCGCGCCCGCTGGCGTGTTCAACAACACAACGGCAGCAGTCACCAGCAAATTGATCAGGGTCAGCGGCAGGCAGAATCGCCAGCTGAAATCCATCACCTGGTCATACCGTGGACGCGGGATGGAAGCGCGCAGCAGGATGAACAGCATGATGAAGAACGCGGTCTTCAGGAAGAACCAGAAGAACGCCAGCTGCGGCAGGATGCCGAACGGACCGTGCCAGCCGCCGAAGAACAGCGTGACCAGCAGGGCCGAGATCAAGATGATGCCGATGTATTCACCAACGAAAAACATGCCCCATTTCATGCCGGCGTATTCAATGTGGTAACCGTCGGCCAGTTCCTGTTCCGCTTCCGGCTGGTCGAACGGGTGACGGTGAGTCACGGCGACGCCAGCGATGAAGAACGTACAGAAGCCGAAGAACTGCGGAATGATGAACCACAGGTTCTGCGCCTGGTACTCGACGATGTCGCGCATGTTGAACGAGCCCACCTGTACCACGATGCCCATCAGCGCGAGGCCCATGAACACTTCGTAGGAGACGGTCTGGGCCGAGGCCCGCAAGCTGCCCAGGAGGGCGAACTTGTTGTTGCTCGACCAACCGGCGAACAGCACCGCGTAGACCGACAAGCCGGCCATGGCGAAGAAGAACAGCAAGCCGATGTTCAGGTCCGCCACGCCCCAGGTCGGGGTGATCGGGATGATTGCGAAGGCAATCAGCAAGGCGCTCATGGCCACGACCGGTGCCAGGGTGAAGATCACCTTGTCGGCAAACGGCGGGGTCCAGTCTTCCTTGAAGAACATTTTCAGCATGTCGGCGGCGATCTGGAACATACCAAACGGGCCAACGCGGTTCGGACCGTAACGGTCCTGCCACCAGCCCAGCAGGCGACGTTCGACGAAGCTGAGCAGGGCGCCCGCCACGACCACGGCCAACAGGATCACGATGGCCTTGACCACCGCGATGATCACGTCGATCACTTCAGGGGTGAACCAGGTCATTGAGCTGCCTCCTGCAGACCGTCAACGGTAAGGCCGAAGATCGCCGGAGGAATCCCCGCGAGGCCTTTTGGCAATGCAACCAGGCCAGCACCCAACTCTTCGTCGATGCGCAGCGGCAGACGCAGGGTCTTGCCGGCGACGTTCACGCTGAGCAGGGCACCGTCGTTGACGCCCAGGCGGTCGGCTTCGGACTTGGCTACGGACACGTAGGCGGCTGGAATGCGCTCTTGTACCGGCGCGGCTTTGGAAGAAGTCTCTTCGCTGCCGAACAGGTGGAAGAACGGCACAACCTGCCAGGTACCCTGGGCCGGGTTGAACGGACGCGGAACGCTGGCGAACCAGTTCAGCGAGTCACCGGTGCTTTCGATCAGGCGGGTGCCCGGGTCGCCGGCACGGATGTGGCCACCGACTTCGTCCTGGAACTTGTTCCAGGCCTGCGGCGAGTTCCAGCCCGGCGACCAGGCGAAAGGCACCTGCTGACGTGGCTCGACCGAACCCGAGTAACCTTCCATGGAGAAGGCAAACGCGGTGTCGTTGTCTTGCGGTGTACGTGGCTCATGCACGCTGATGTCAGCCCGCATGGCGGTACGGCCGGAGTAACGCAGCGGTTCACGGGCGAGTTTCATGCCCTTGATGCGGAACGAGGCAGACGGTGCAGCGTCGACGATGCGTGCCAGTTGCGGTGCGGCTGCGGCTGTGGCGGCAGTCACGTGGTCGAGCTGGGTCCAGTCGATCGGCTGGTTCAGCAGGGTGGCGCGCAGGGCATGCAGCCAGCGCCAGCCTTCGTGAACCAGGATGCTGGCGTCCATGTACTTCGGATCGAACACCTGGAAGAAGCGCTGGGCGCGGCCTTCCTGGCTGACCAGGGTACCGTCGCCTTCAGCAAAGCTGGCGGCGGGCAGTACCAGGTGGGCACGGTCGCTGGTGGCGGTTTTCTGGTGGTCGGCAACGATCACCACTTTGGCCGCGTTCAGCGCTGCGTCGACCTTGGCCGAATCAGTGCGGGTGTACAGGTCGTTTTCCAGCACCACGATCGCGTCGGCACTGCCGTCGGTCACGGCTTGCAGAGCGGCGTCGAGGGACTCGCCACCGAGCATGGCCAGGCCAAGGCTGTTGGCTTCCGGCACGATCAGGCTGATGGAACCGTTCTTCTCGCGCAGCTTCAAGGCTTTGGCAATGTTGGCAGCGGCTTCGATCAGCGCCTTGGAACCCAACGAGGTACCGGCAATGATCAATGGACGCTTGGCGGCCAGCAGGGCGTCGGCGATACGCTTGGCCAGTTCAGCGGCTTCAGCGTCCAGGCCTTCTACGGCAGGCGCACTGGCGTCGAGGGCGTGGGCCACGGCGAAACCGATGCGGGCCAGGTCGTCAGGCGCGGCGTGTACGCATTCTTCTGCGATGTCGTCGAGCTTGGTGGCGGTCAGGCTGGCGATAAACAGCGGGTTCAGCGCGTGCTGGCCGATGTTTTTCACCGCAGCGTCGAGCCAAGGCTGGACGCGCATGGCGTCGGCCATGTCTTCGGCCTTGCCTTTTACCGACTGGCGCAGGGACAGGGCCACGCGTGCAGCGGTTTGGGTCAGGTCTTCACCGAGGACGAAGATCGCGTCGTGGTCTTCGATGTCGCGCATGTTCGGAACCGGCAGCGGGCTGTCGTTCAGAACTTGCAGCACCAGGCGGATACGCTCCAGCTCACCGGCTTCGATACCCGAGTAGAAGTGTTCGGCGCCTACCAGCTCGCGCAACGCGTAGTTGCTTTCGAGGCTGGCGCGGGGCGAACCGATACCGACGATGTTGCGACCGCGCAGCAGGTCAGCGGCTTTATCCAGTGCTTCGTCGAGGCTCAACTTGGCGCCGTCGGCCAGCAGTGGCTGACGTGGGCGGTCTTCGCGGTTGACGTAGCCATAGCCGAAACGGCCACGGTCGCACAGGAAGTACTGGTTGACCGAACCGTTGAAGCGGTTTTCGATCCGACGCAGTTCGCCGTAGCGCTCACCCGGGGAGATGTTGCAACCGCTGGAGCAGCCATGGCAGATGCTCGGCGAGAACTGCATGTCCCACTTGCGGTTGTAGCGCTCGGAGTGAGTCTTGTCGGTGAACACACCGGTCGGGCAGACCTCGGTGAGGTTGCCGGAGAATTCACTTTCCAGGGTGCCGTCTTCAACGCGACCGAAGTACACGTTGTCGTGGGCGCCAAACACACCGAGGTCGGTACCGCCGGCGTAGTCCTTATAGAAGCGCACGCAGCGGTAGCAAGCGATGCAGCGGTTCATCTCGTGGGAAATGAACGGGCCCAGTTGCTGGTTCTGGTGGGTACGCTTGGTGAAGCGATACCGGCGCTCGTTGTGGCCGGTCATCACGGTCATGTCTTGCAGGTGGCAGTGGCCGCCTTCCTCACACACAGGGCAGTCGTGCGGGTGGTTGGTCATCAGCCATTCGACGACGCTGGCGCGAAACACTTTCGCTTCTTCGTCTTCGATGGAGATCCAGCTGCCGTCGGTGGCAGGGGTCATGCAGGACATGACGATACGACCACGGGTGTCGTTCTCGTCGGTGTACTGCTTGACCGCGCACTGGCGGCAAGCGCCAACGCTGCCAAGGGCGGGGTGCCAGCAGAAATATGGAATGTCGAGGCCTAGCGACAGACACGCCTGTAACAGGTTGTCTGCCCCATCGACTTCGAGCTCTTTGCCGTCTACGTGGATAGTGGCCATGGTTCAAAGTTCTTCGTTGGCCCGGTGTCAGCGGGCGTGGCTAATGGAATCTTGTTATTCATGTGCATCAACACAGCCTTGAAGGCGTCAGCACATGAGAAAGCGAAGGGCACGGACCCTTCGCCTTTTTAAGCGTTACGCGCCGACTACGATCGGCCTTGCCAGAGGCGGGACGGCGGCGCTGGTAGGCGCGATGCCGGCTTCGAACTCCGAGCGGAAGTATTTGATCGCGCTGCCCAATGGCTCCACGGCGCCCGGTGCGTGAGCACAGAAGGTCTTGCCTGGGCCGAGGAAACCGACCAGACCCAGCAGGGTCTCGATGTCGCCCTCGCGGCCTTCGCCGTTTTCCAGGGCCATCAGCAGCTTGACGCTCCATGGCAAACCGTCGCGGCACGGGGTGCAGAAGCCACAGGATTCGCGGGAGAAGAATTGCTCCATGTTGCGCAGCAACGACACCATGTTCACGGTGTTGTCCACGGCCATGGCCAGGCCGGTACCCATACGGGTGCCCACCTTGCCGATGCCGCCGGCGTACATTTGAGCGTCCAGGTGTTCTGGCAACAGGAAGCCGGTACCGGCGCCGCCTGGCTGCCAGGCCTTGAGGGTGTAGCCATCGCGCATGCCGCCGGCGTAGTCCTCGAACAGCTCGCGTGCGGTCACGCCGAAAGGCAGTTCCCACAGGCCCGGGTTCTTGACCTTGCCGGAGAAGCCCATGAGTTTGGTGCCCATGTCTTCGCTGCCTTCGCGGGCCAACGATTTGTACCACTCCACGCCGTCGCCGATGATTGCCGGCACGTTGCACAGGGTTTCAACGTTGTTCACGCAGGTCGGCTTGCCCCACACGCCCACGGCGGCAGGGAAGGGCGGCTTGGAACGCGGGTTGGCGCGGCGGCCTTCGAGGGAGTTGATCAGTGCGGTTTCTTCACCGCAGATATAACGCCCGGCGCCGGTGTGCACGAACAGTTCGAAGTCGAAACCCGAACCAAGGATGTTCTTGCCCAAGAGGCCAGCGGCCTTGGCTTCTTCCACGGCACGGTTCAGGTGCTTGGCGGCGGTGGTGTATTCGCCACGCAGGAAGATGTAGCCACGGTAGGTTTTCAACGCGCGGGCACTGATCAGCATGCCTTCGATCAGCAGATGGGGCAGTTGCTCCATCAGCATGCGGTCTTTCCAGGTGTTCGGCTCCATTTCATCCGCGTTGCACAGCAGGTAGCGGATGTTGATGGATTCGTCTTTTGGCATCAGGCCCCACTTGACACCCGTGGGGAAGCCTGCACCGCCGCGGCCCTTAAGGCCTGCGTCCTTCACGGTCTGGACGATGTCGTCCTGGGCCATGTCGGCAAAGGCTTTGCGCGCGGCCGCGTAACCGTTCTTGGCCTGGTACTCGTCAAGCCATACAGGCTCGCCGTCGTCACGCAGGCGCCAGGTCAGCGGGTGAGTCTCGGCCGACCGCTTGATGCGGTTGGCAGGACCGAAGGAAGTCAGGGTCATGGGTAGCCCTCGAGCAATTGGGTGACGCCAGCAGGCTGCACGTCGCCGAATGTGTCGTCGTCGATCATCAACGCCGGCGCCTTGTCACAGTTGCCCAGGCAGCACACCGGCAGCAGCGTGAAGCGCCCGTCCGGAGTGGTTTGGCCCAGGCCGATGCCCAGCTTGCTCTGGATCTCGCTGACCACGGACTCGTGGCCACCGATGTAGCAGACCATGCTGTCGCACACGCGAATGATGTGGCGGCCGACCGGCTGGCGGAAGATCTGGCTGTAGAACGTCGCCACGCCTTCAACGTCGCTGGCGGGGATGCCGAGGATCTCGCCGATGGCGTAGAGGGCGCCGTCCGGCACCCAGCCACGTTCCTTCTGGACGATCTTCAAGGCTTCGATCGACGCCGCGCGCGGGTCTTCGTAGTGATGCAGCTCGTGCTCGATGGCCGAGCGCTCGGTTTCACTCAAGGTGAAACGGTCTGTCTGGATAAGCGTGCTATTCATGCTTAGCGGTCCACGTCGGCCATAACGAAATCGATACTACCCAGGTACGCAATCAAGTCCGCGACCATTTCACCTTTGATCACCGAAGGGATCTGCTGCAGGTGCGGGAAGCTTGGCGTACGAATCCGGGTGCGGTAGCTCATGGTGCCGCCATCGCTCGTCAGGTAATAACTGTTGATACCCTTGGTCGCTTCGATCATCTGGAAGGATTCGTTGGCCGGCATTACCGGGCCCCACGAAACCTGCAGGAAGTGCGTGATCAGGGTTTCGATGTGTTGCAGCGTGCGCTCTTTCGGCGGCGGCGTGGTCAGCGGGTGATCCGCCTTGTACGGGCCTTCCGGCATGTTGCGCATGCACTGTTCGATGATCTTCAGGCTCTGGCGCATTTCTTCGACGCGCACGATGCAGCGGTCGTAGGCATCGCCGTTGGCCGCCAGCGGGACTTCGAATTCGAAGTTCTGGTAGCCGGAGTACGGGCGTGCTTTACGCAGGTCGAAATCGCAACCGGTGGAACGCAGGCCAGCACCGGTGACGCCCCATTCCAGGGCCTCTTTGGTGTTGTACTGGGCGACGCCGATGGTCCGGCCCTTGAGGATGCTGTTGTCCAGGGCGGCTTTCTGGTATTCGTCCAGACGCTTGGGCATCCAGTCGATGAATTCCTTGACCAGGCGTTCCCAGCCACGTGGCAGGTCGTGGGCGACGCCGCCGATGCGGTACCAGGCCGGGTGCAGGCGGAAACCGGTGATGGCTTCGATGACCTTGTACGCACGCTGACGGTCGGTGAAGGTGAAGAACACCGGGGTCATGGCGCCGACGTCCTGGATATAGGTACCCAGGAACAGCAGGTGGCTGGTGATCCGGAAGAACTCGGCCATCATGATGCGGATGGTGTCGACCTTGTCCGGCACCTTGATGCCGGCCAGCTTCTCGACCGAGAGCACGTACGGCAGGTTGTTCATCACGCCGCCGAGGTAGTCGATACGGTCGGTGTACGGGATGAAGCTGTGCCACGACTGACGCTCGGCCATCTTCTCGGCACCACGGTGGTGGTAGCCGATGTCCGGTACGCAGTCGACGATTTCTTCGCCGTCCAGTTGCAGGATGATGCGGAAGGCACCGTGAGCAGAAGGGTGGTTCGGGCCCAGGTTGAGGAACATGTAGTCCTCGTTGGTGCCGGAGCGCTTCATGCCCCAGTCTTCCGGACGGAAGCGCGCAGCCTCTTCTTCAAGCTGTTGCTTGGCGAGGGTCAGGCTGAATGGATCGAATTCGGTGGCGCGGGCAGGGAAGTCCTTGCGCAGCGGGTGACCTTCCCAGGTCGGCGGCATCATGATGCGCGACAGGTGCGGGTGGCCCGGGAAATCGATGCCGAACATGTCCCACACTTCACGCTCGTACCAGTTGGCGTTGGGCCAGATACCGGTCACGGTCGGAACGCTCAGGTCGCTCTCGGAGAGGGCCACCTTGATCATCACGTCGCTGTTACGTTCCAGCGACATCAAGTGGTAGAACACGGTGAAGTCGGCGCCGCTCGGCAGCCCCTGGCGCTTGGTGCGCAGGCGCTCGTCCACGCCATGCAGGTCATAGAGCATGACGTACGGCTTGGGCAGGTTGCGCAGGAAGCTCAGGACTTCGACAAGCCTGGCACGCGCCACCCACAGCACCGGCATGCCGGTGCGTGTGGCCTGGGCGGTGAAGGCGTCAGGGCCAAAACGGTTGTTGAGTTCGACGACCACATCCTGGTCGTCTGCCTTATAAGGCGGGATGTACAGAGCACTGCCTGTAGTCATGGTTTTTTATCGCTTTCGGTCAACGTAAAGAATGAAGCCAGGTTTTCGTTCTATAAAAGAAGCGGTTCTGGATCAGACTTCGTCGGGGCTGCGCAGGTTGGTTACCTGAATACGCTGTTCGCGGCGCTGTTCCTTTTGTGACGGCATCTCGGCGCGGTATACGCCTTGATCTCCGACAACCCAGGAAAGTGGGCGACGCTCCTTGCCAATCGATTCCTGCAACAGCATCAAGCCTTGCAGAAATGCTTCAGGGCGGGGCGGGCAGCCAGGCACGTAGACGTCCACGGGCAGGAACTTGTCCACCCCCTGAACCACGGAGTAGATGTCGTACATGCCACCGGAGTTGGCGCACGAACCCATGGAGATAACCCACTTTGGCTCGAGCATTTGCTCGTAGAGACGCTGGATGATCGGCGCCATCTTGATAAAGCAGGTACCGGCGATAACCATGAAATCCGCCTGACGCGGCGATGCCCGGATAACTTCGGCGCCAAAGCGCGCGATGTCGTGGGGCGCCGTGAAGGCGGTGGTCATTTCCACGTAGCAGCAGGACAGACCGAAGTTGTACGGCCACAGGGAGTTCTTACGTCCCCAGTTGACCGCGCCACTCAGCACGTCTTCCAGCTTGCCCATGTAGATGTTTTTGTGGACTTGGTCTTCTAACGGGTCGGAAACGGTTTCCCGTTCGCCGATTGGGTACTGCTCGTTAGGAGCATCCGGGTCGATCCTGGTGAGATTGTATTGCATCGCCAAAGCCTCATTGTTTCAGCTTCGCTTGCCGCTTGCGACGAGCTTCCGGAGCCCAGTCAAGGGCGCCCACTCGAAATAGGTAGACAAGGCCTGCCAACAGAATTGCTATGAAAACGAGGGCTTCGACGAATCCGGTCCAGCCGCTTTCGCGGACGGACACAGACCAGGCAAAGAGAAAAAGGGCTTCGATGTCGAAGATCACGAAGAGCATCGCGACCAGATAGAATTTGGCTGAGAGCCGCAAGCGGGCGCCACCTGTAGGTAGCATGCCGGACTCGAACGGTTCGTTTTTGCTGCGGCCCCAGGCTTTTGACCCGAGGAGGCTGGAGACGCCGAGCATGAAGGCGCAAAGGCCGACTACACCGAGGAGGAAAATGGCAAAGCCCCAGTTGTGGGCCATGAGTCCTGTCGCTTCGGTCATGCTGGAAATCCTTAACAGAGAGCAAAGGTCTCTGAGCTCGAAAAAGTAACGATGCAGTGACGATATGTCGCAGCGCAATCAATCGCGGTGATTTTATGGCTAAACACCGGGCAAGTAAAATTCCTATAGCGAAATTATTCGATGGAATAAGGACATAGTGCACCTTCTTGGGGCTGTAGCCCTTGTGCTGCGGGCATTAGCGGGCTTTTCACGAATTGTGTTTTGTTTAACCGGTAAAGAAGTTTTCATGCTCTAAATGATAATGAATATTGTTTGCGTGGGTTTTAAACAACTGTTCGGGGTTTAGCGCGGGAAGTTGTTGTTACTTGTGCGGGTGATGCTAGTTGGTAAAGCGGATCTTTTAACTGGTTTTGCAGATGGGAATAGCGCTCTGGATCAATGTTTTGATCGAAATCGGCTGGCGAGGGCGCGCAGGGGCACATATTCAAAAGCCCAATCAAAGGCTGGGCCAAGGCGCGTGCCGCTCTGCTTTCCTGTGGGAGCTGGCTTGGCTGCGATGGCATCGCCTCGGTGTATCGCAGAAACCGAGTTGTCGGCATCGCAGGCAAGCCAGCTCCTACAGTTGACCGTGGCTGCTCTCACACTCCAGTGCTTTTCAGGCGCCCAAAAAAACGCCCCGAACCAGTCGGGGCGTCAGATCGTGCGGCACTGCGGTTAGGTCTTCCGTGGGGCCGCAGTGGCCGTGTACTCAGTACTTAGTGGAACTGCTCTTCTTCGGTCGAACCGGTCAGCGCAGTCACGGACGAGGTGCCGCCCTGGATCACGGTGGTCATGTCGTCGAAGTAACCGGTGCCCACTTCCTGCTGGTGCGCCACAAAGGTGTAACCCTTGGCGGCGTCAGCGAATTCCTGCTCCTGCAGCTTCACGTAGGCAGTCATGTCGTTACGGGCGTAGTCATGCGCCAGGTTGAACATGCTGTGCCACATGTTGTGAATGCCGGCCAGGGTGATGAATTGGTGCTTGTAGCCCATGGCAGACAGTTCGCGCTGGAACTTGGCGATGGTCGCGTCGTCCAGGTTCTTCTTCCAGTTGAAGGAAGGCGAGCAGTTGTAGGACAGCAGTTGATCCGGGTATTCCTTCTTGATGGCTTCGGCAAAGCGGCGAGCTTCGTCCAGGTCCGGCTTGGCAGTTTCGCACCAGATCAGGTCGGCGTACGGCGCGTAGGCCAGGCCACGAGCGATCGCCTGGTCGAGACCGGCGCGCACTTTATAGAAACCTTCCTGGGTACGTTCGCCAGTCACGAACGGCTGGTCGTACGGGTCGCAATCCGAGGTCAGCAAATCAGCCGCGTTGGCATCGGTACGGGCCAGGATGATGGTCGGAGTGCCAGCAACGTCAGCAGCCAGACGAGCAGCCGTCAGCTTTTGAACAGCTTCCTGGGTTGGAACCAGTACCTTGCCGCCCATGTGGCCGCATTTCTTCACCGAAGCCAGCTGGTCTTCGAAGTGAACGCCGGCAGCGCCTGCCTCGATCATGCTCTTCATCAGCTCGTAGGCGTTCAGTACGCCACCGAAACCGGCTTCAGCGTCTGCAACGATCGGTGCGAAGTAGTCGATGTAGCCTTCATCGCCCGGGCCTTTACCGGCTTTCCACTGGATCTGGTCGGCACGGCGGAACGAGTTGTTGATGCGCTTGACCACGGTTGGCACGGAGTCCACCGGGTACAGCGATTGGTCGGGGTACATGGATTCAGCGGAGTTGTTGTCCGCTGCCACTTGCCAGCCAGACAGGTAGATCGCCTGGATACCGGCTTTGACCTGTTGAACCGCTTGGCCGCCAGTCAGGGCGCCCATGCAGTTGACGAAATCTTTTTCGGGACGGAAGGACGGCTTGGCACCCTGGGTGACCAGCTTCCACAGCTTCTCGGCGCCGAGTTTTGCAAAGGTGTGCTCAGGTTGAACCGAGCCACGCAGGCGGACGACGTCAGCAGCGGAATAAGCGCGGGTCACGCCTTTCCAGCGTGGGTTTTCAGCCCAGTCTTTTTCAAGGGCTGCAATTTGCTGTTCGCGTGTCAGTGCCATGGGGAAAAACCTCGTCGCATAGGTCTAGGTGGAAAATTCCATTTGCCAGCCACGTAATCAGTGCGTGGTTATGGCTGCTCGCTGACCAGAAGCTTAGGCGGTCAAGTCAGGCTTGGCGGGGAAGGCGACGGGATGAACGATAGGCTCAAGGGGGAGTTGAGCAGGTAAGGGCGAACTGCGAACAGTCTTCGGGCGTCGTGGGCCTTTGTACGATCCATCAGTGTGTTGCCGGGTTACCTGGTTAGCTTCCGTCCCTCGGGACAACTTCGTTCCAGTCGCAACCTCGTCAAACACACCTTGTGGGCGGTACAGACACGAATCGGCTCAGGTGGGTGGCTTTGAGCGACGATCCGAAGGCCCTTGCCAGGGCCCCTGATTAGCGGGAGCGAGGCCATCATGCCCATGCTTTTTTGGATCGTCAAATGTTTTGTAGTGCTTTTTTTAAAGCACTACATCTTTAGTCTAATACGACTCGCCAGTCAGTTTTTGGTGCTTCAGTTCAGCGTGTCGACTTTGACCCGCAATGTCAGGTCATCGCGCCCTTGAGTAGAGTAGCTGCGGGTTGTAGTGGTTTTGTCGGCCTGGGTCTGGCGGTTGATACCGGCCAGGGTGATCCACTCGCCCAGGCGTCCGCTGACAGTTGTGTCGGTACTTTGCACGTTCACTACATCGGGACGTTCCTGGCTCATGCGGTCACGATTGGTACTGATGCTCAGGTGAACGGTCTCGCCGGTGACGCTGGCCGTCACGTAGAAGCCCTGGGTTACGTTGCGATACTGGGTCTGGTTCTGCGGGCGGCCGTAGGCATCGGGCTGGGTGGTGGTGAGGGGCACGCTCTGGCCGATCTGGATCAGCGCGGGCACGCCTTCGCTGGCCTGGATCTGCTGGATCCCGCCGTCACGGCTTTCGGTGCTGTAGGTGATGACCTGTGTTTGATTGTTGCCGTTGCTCTGCTGGTTGTTTTCGTTGGTGTCGACGGTGATCAACAGGCGTTTGGAAGGCGTATCCAGTTGCGCGAGCAGGGCGCGCAGGCCCTGGATCTTGTCGGGCTCGGCGTTCACGATCAGTTGGTTGCCGTAGGCGCTGACGGTGCCGTCCTTGCCGATAAAGTTCTGCGCCACCGGCAGCAGGTCGGCGCTGGTGCGGTTGCTCAGGGGCACGACTTCGGTGGCGGCCATCACCGAGAAACTGGTGGCCAGGAGCAACAGGGTGAGCAGGGTGCGTAGGGACATGTCCGTTATCTCTGCGAGTCATTTAGGCTAGATATTGCCAGTTTGTCGGCCTGGCGGGGCGCAAGTTGAATCCTGGACGGCAAAAGGCCCTGGCATCGGGGGATGGCAGGGCCTTTTGAGGTGTTGCTGATGGCGCCTTCGCGAGCAAGCCCGCTCCCACATTTGACCTCATTCCAAAGGATGTACTGGATCGAATGTGGGAGCTGGCTTGCCTGCGAAGGGCGCGGCGCGGTCTCGGATCAGCCCTCGCGCACCATATCAACGTGAGGAATCCCGACTTCCAGGAACTCATCGCTGACAATCTTGAAGCCCAGGCGCTCATAAAACGGCGCCGCATGGACCTGTGCACTGAGGATCTGCCGGGTCTGGCCGCGTTTCTCGGCCACGCCGATCACCGCTTCCATCAGCTTGTCGCCGACCTTCAGGCCGCGCCAGTCTTTGAGAACCGACACGCGGCCGATCTCGCCGGTAGGCAGCAGGCGTGCAGTACCGATGGGAAAGTCGCCTTCGAACGCCAGGAAATGCACGGCACTCGCGTCGTCTGCATCCCATTCCAGCTCCGGTGGAACCGATTGTTCAGCGATAAATACCGCTTCACGAATGCGCCGTATCTCGGCGATATCCTTTTGCCAGTCCGCGACACTTACGTGAATCTTATTCATCGGCAAACCCCAGGCTTCCTTGCTTGACCAGTTCCCACAGCAGGGCGCAGCCATCTTCATCCGCCAGCCATGGGCCGAGGTTGTCGATGTGCAGGGCGTCGGCGGCGCACACCAGCTTCAGCAGTTCCCGCAGCTTGCCCGGCAACAGGCGGCTCTGGCCGCTGGCGAACAGCAGCAGGTCGTCGTCGACTTCGGACCAGGCCAGGCGGGCGCTCGGGTTGCGGATCAGCACGGCGCCGTTTTCCAGGCTGCCCAGCAGGTCTTCTTCTTCCACTTCCGGGCCGGCGACCAGTTCCGGGTAGCGCGGCTCGGTCATGAACTGGCCGAACCAGGTCAGCAGCATGCGCTCGTCGCTCATGTGCTCGGCCAACAGGCTTTTCAGGCGGTCGAGGGCGTCGCCCTGGATCTGGTGCGGGTCGCTGACCGGCTGGGCATCGGCGTCGGTGTAGCGCTCTTCGTCAGTCAGGTACTGGCTGAGGAAGTCGGTGAAGTGGGTCAGCACTTCAGCGGCGCTCGGAGCGCGGAAGCCTACGGAGTAAGTCATGCAATCATCCACGGCCACACCGCAGTGGGCCAGGCGGGGCGGCAGGTAGAGCATGTCGCCCGGTTCCAGCACCCATTCGGCGGTCTCTTCGAATTCAGCGAGGATGCGCAGGTCCGCGTGTTGCAGCAGCGGGCTTTCGGAGTTGCACATCTGGCCGATCTTCCAGTTGCGCTTGCCGGAACCTTGCAGCAGGAACACGTCGTAGTTGTCGAAGTGCGGCCCCACGCTGCCACCCGGGGCGGCGTAGCTGATCATCACATCGTCAATGCGCCAGCTTGGCAGGAAGCGGAAGTTTTCCAGCAGTTCGGCCACTTCCGGCACGAACTGGTCGACCGCCTGCACCAGCAGGGTCCACTCGCGCTCGGGCAGGGTGCTGAAGGCATCTTCGGCGAACGGGCCGCGGCGCAACTCCCACGGGCGTTCGCCGTGTTCGATGATCAGGCGCGACTCGACTTCTTCTTCCAGCGCCAGGCCGGCCAGTTCGTCGGCGTCGATCGGGCTTTCGAAGTCAGGGATGGCCTGGCGGATCAGCAGGGGTTTTTTCTGCCAGTAGTCGCGCAGGAATTCCCGTGCCGTGATGCCGCCCAGAAGTTGAAGAGGAATGTCAGGATTCATGTGTAACCTATTGAAAAAAAGCACTTTTCAGACGGGAATAAAAACGCCCGGCGCTGCCGGGCGTCTCAAAGGGTCAAGCTTCTATCAGATGCGTTTGGCTTGAGCCACAGCGTTGCCGATGTAGTTGGCCGGGGTGAGCAGTTTCAGCTCGGCTTTGGCGGCGGCTGGCATATCCAGGCCGTCAATGAAAGTTTGCAGCGCTTCGGAGGTGATGCCCTTGCCGCGGGTCAGCTCTTTGAGCTTCTCGTACGGGTTTTCGATGTTGTAGCGGCGCATCACGGTCTGGATCGGCTCGGCCAGGACTTCCCAGCAAGCGTCCAGGTCAGCGGCGATCTTCTGCTCGTTGAGCTCCAGTTTGCTGATGCCTTTGAGGCTGGCTTCGTACGCGATCACGCTGTGGGCGAAGCCCACGCCGAGGTTGCGCAGTACGGTGGAGTCGGTCAGGTCGCGCTGCCAGCGGGAGATTGGCAACTTGCTGGCCAGGTGCTGGAACAGGGCGTTGGCGATCCCGAGGTTGCCTTCGGAGTTTTCGAAGTCGATCGGGTTGACCTTGTGCGGCATGGTCGATGAACCGATTTCGCCGGCAATGGTGCGCTGCTTGAAGTAGCCCAGGGAGATGTAGCCCCAGATATCGCGATCGAAGTCGATCAGGATGGTGTTGAAGCGCGCAATCGCGTCGAACAGCTCGGCGATGTAGTCGTGGGGTTCGATTTGCGTGGTGTACGGGTTGAAACCCAGGCCCAGTTCGTCTTCGATGAAGGCGCGGGCGTTTTCTTCCCAGTCGATCTCAGGATAGGCCGACAGGTGGGCGTTGTAGTTGCCTACGGCGCCGTTGATCTTGCCCAGCAGCGGTACGGCCGCGACTTGAGCGATCTGGCGCTCCAGGCGATACACCACGTTGGCCAGTTCTTTGCCCAGGGTGGTCGGCGAAGCCGGCTGGCCGTGGGTGCGCGACAGCATCGGAACGTCGGCGAAACGGATCGCCAGTTCGCGGATGGCGTCGGCAGTCTGGCGCATCAGTGGCAGCATCACGTCATCACGGCCTTCGCGCAGCATCAGGGCGTGGGACAGGTTGTTGATGTCCTCGCTGGTGCAGGCAAAGTGGATGAACTCGCTGACCTTGGCCAGTTCCGGCAGCTTGGCCGCTTGCTCTTTGAGCAGGTATTCGATGGCTTTAACGTCGTGGTTGGTGGTGCGCTCGATCTCTTTGACACGCTCGGCGTGCTCCAGAGCGAAGTTTTCCGCCAGGGCGTTCAGCACAGCGTTGGCTTCGGCAGAGAACGCCGGCACTTCGCTGATGCCAGGGTGAGCGGCCAGGCGCTGGAGCCAGCGCACTTCAACCAGAACACGAGCACGGATCAAGCCGTATTCGCTGAAAATAGGGCGCAGGGCCTGGGTTTTGCCGGCGTAGCGGCCGTCAACAGGGGAAACCGCAGTGAGCGAAGAAAGCTGCATGGGGTGTTCTCGGACAGTCGGGCAACGAAATGGGGCGCGTATCATACATGAAAAAATCCGCCGGTCCGTTGCCAACTGACCGGCGTATTACGCGTGGGGCTATAAAAAAATCGGTTGCTGCGACTTATTCGTTGCGCATCAACGGGTAAAGCTCTTTCAGCAATTTGCGTCGGCTGACCACCAACTGCCAGCGATGACCGCCCAATTGGCGCCATAACCGCGCCGAACGAATACCGGCCAACAGCAGGGCGCGGATTTTCGAGGCGTTGTTCGGTTGTTGCAGGTTGCGCATATCGCCGTGCACCTGGATCCGCTGGCGCAAGGTACTTAGGGTGTCCTGGTACAGGGCGCCACAGGCTGCGATCACGTTTTCGTGGGCCGGGCCAAAATGCTCGACCTGGGACTGGATCTGCGGCAGGCGCTTGCCGATGGTGTCCAGCAGGTCGTCGCGCTTGGCCAATTGACGCTCCAGGCCGAGCATCGACAGGGCGTAGCGCAGCGGCTCGCGCTGCAAGGTGCTTGGGTCGCGCTCGAGGGCACCGACCAGTGCGCGATAACCTTCGCGCAGGGCCAGGTCGTCGCCGCCGTACACTTCCAGGGTGTCCTTCGGGTCGCGGATCAGCAGGCTGCCGAGCATGCAGGTCAGGCCTGCCTCGGTGACCTGGCCGGTCTTGGCGATCTTGTCCACCAGCACCGCGGCGAGAAATACGCCGCCCAGTGCCGTCAGTTGCTCCTGGGTCGGGCTCATGCCTGGCTGCTCCAGGGTTCGGCAACTTCGATCACACCGCCCCCCAGGCAAATCTCTCCGTCATAGAACACTACCGATTGGCCGGGCGTTACGGCGCGCTGCGGGTCGTCGAAGGTGGCGCGATAGCCGGTGGCGGTTTTTTCCAGGGTGCAGGGCTGGTCGCTCTGGCGATAGCGCACTTTGGCCGTGAGGCGGCGCGGGCTGCTGAGGTCCACCGGGTTGACCCAGTAGATGTCCGAGGCCAGCAGGGCGCGGGAGAACAGCCATGGGTGGTCATTGCCCTGGCCCACGATCAGCTCGTTGTGCTCCAGGTCCTTGACCAGCACGTACCACGGCTCTTCGCCGGCGTCTTTCAAGCCGCCGATGCCCAGGCCCTGGCGCTGGCCGATGGTGTGGTACATCAAGCCGTGGTGACGGCCGATGATCTCGCCTTCGGTGGTCTTGATCTCGCCCGGTTGCGCCGGCAGGTACTGCTTGAGGAAGTCGCTGAAACGGCGCTCGCCGATAAAGCAGATCCCGGTGGAATCCTTCTTCTTGGCGGTGGCCAGGCCGTGTTTCTCGGCAATGGCGCGCACTTCGGGCTTTTCCAGCTCGCCCACCGGGAACAGTGTCTTGGCGATCTGTTCGCCGCCGACGGCGTGCAGGAAGTAGCTCTGGTCCTTGTTGGCGTCCAGGCCCTTGAGCAGTTCGGTGCGGCCATCGATGTCGCGACGGCGCACGTAGTGGCCAGTAGCAATCAGATCGGCACCGAGGATCATCGCGTAGTCGAGGAACGCCTTGAACTTGATCTCGCGGTTACACAGGATGTCCGGGTTCGGCGTGCGGCCGGCCTTGTATTCGGCCAGGAAGTGCTCGAACACGTTGTCCCAGTACTCGGCGGCGAAGTTGGCGGTGTGCAGCTTGATGCCGATTTTGTCGCAGACGGCCTGGGCATCCGCCAGGTCGTCCATGGCGGTGCAATATTCCGTTCCATCGTCTTCTTCCCAGTTCTTCATGAACAGGCCTTCCACCTCATAACCCTGCTCCATGAGCAGAACGGCGGAAACGGAAGAATCCACGCCGCCGGACATACCGACGATGACGCGCTTCTTTTGTGTGTCAGAAGGGGCTGGATCACGCATAGGATTTCAACGGGAGTCTTTAAAAAGGACGCGATTCTAGCAGGCTCGCGTCTGCAAGGCTAAAGAGAAGGGCGGATCAATTCGAGGCTGTGGCGCTGGCCGGCCAGATAATCGTCGATGCAGCGGATAATCAGCTCGCTGCGCCAGTCTTCGCGCAGGGCCATCAATTCGTCACGGGTCAGCCAGAGGGCGCGCAGAATACCGTCGTCCAGTGGGTAGTCCGGGTGGTGTTGCAGGGCCTTGGCGATGAAGCATACGCGCTGATAGGTCACGCCATTGCTGGGAGCGGTGTACAGGTAAATCCCGACAATCCCGGTGGCTTCGACGTCCCAGCCGGTCTCTTCGAGGGTTTCGCGCACGGCGGCCTCGGTCAGGGTTTCGTTCGGGTCGAGGTGGCCGGCGGGCTGGTTGAGCACGGCGCGGCCGCCCTTGAGTTCTTCGACCATCAGGAAGCGGCCGTTGTCTTCGACGATGGTGGCGACGGTGATGTGAGGTAGCCAGGTCATAAAGTGCCTCGATTCAAGGTGTAACGCTGTCTTCAGGCGCGATTGCATTCAGTGTGGGAGCGGGCTTGCTCGCGAATACGGCGTGTCAGTTAAAGAGGTATTGACTGATCCACCGCATTCGCGAGCAAGCCCGCTCCCACATTTTGATTGGGTTTCTTCAATAAAAGCGCCATGTCCAGAAACAGAAACCCCGGCACAGGGCCGGGGCTTCTTTGCATCCTTACAACCTTACACCAGCGCAGCGATTGCCGCGTTGAGGGTGGCGCTTGGGCGCATGGCCTTGCTGGTCAGCTCGGCGTTCGGTGCGTAGTAGCCACCGATGTCCACTGGCTTGCCCTGGACAGCGTTGAGCTCGGCAACGATGGTTGCCTCATTCGCGGTCAGGGTCTTGGCCAGTTCGCCAAACTGCGCTTGCAATGCAGTGTCTTCGGTCTGGGCCGCCAGGGCTTGAGCCCAGTACAGCGCCAGGTAGAAGTGGCTGCCGCGGTTGTCGATGTTGCCGACTTTGCGCGATGGCGACTTGTTGTTGTCGAGGAACTGGCCGGTGGCCTGGTCCAGGGTCTTGGACAGTACCAGGGCTTTCGGGTTGTTGTACGTCACACCCAAATGCTCGAGGGATGCGGCCAGGGCGAGGAACTCGCCCAGGGAATCCCAGCGCAGGAAGTTCTCTTCAACCAGTTGCTGCACGTGCTTCGGAGCCGAGCCGCCAGCGCCGGTTTCGAACAGGCCGCCACCGTTCATCAGCGGCACGATCGACAGCATCTTGGCGCTGGTGCCCAGTTCCATGATCGGGAACAGGTCGGTCAGGTAGTCGCGCAGAACGTTGCCGGTCACCGAGATGGTGTCCAGGCCCTTGCGGGTGCGCTCCAGGGTGAACTTCATCGCGTCGACCGGCGACATGATGCGGATGTCCAGGCCTTCGGTGTTGTGGTCTTTCAGGTAAGCCTGAACTTTCTCGACCACGACGCCGTCGTGCGCGCGCTGTGGGTCCAGCCAGAAGATGGCCGGGGTGTTGCTGGCGCGGGCGCGGTTGACGGCCAGTTTGACCCAGTCCTGGATCGGCGCGTCTTTGGTCTGGCACATGCGGAAGATGTCGCCGGCTTCAACAGCCTGTTCCATCAGCAGGTTGCCCTTGCTGTCGGTGACGCGGACTACGCCGTCAGCCTTGATCTGGAAGGTCTTGTCGTGGGAACCGTACTCTTCGGCTTTTTTCGCCATCAGGCCAACGTTTGGCACGCTGCCCATGGTGGTTGGGTCGAAGGCGCCATTGGCCTTGCAGTCTTCGATCACTGCCTGGTAGATAGTGGCGTAGCAGCGATCCGGGATCACAGCCTTGGTGTCGTGCAGCTGGCCGTCGGTGCCCCACATCTTGCCGGAGTCACGGATCATGGCAGGCATCGATGCGTCGACGATGACGTCGCTCGGCACGTGCAGGTTGGTGATGCCTTTGTCGGAGTTGACCATCGCCAGGGAAGGGCGAGCAGCGTATACCGCCTGGATGTCGGCTTCGATCTGCGCTTGCTGATCGGCCGGCAGGGCCTTGATGCGAGCGTACAGGTCGCCGATGCCGTTGTTCAGGTTGAAGCCGATCTGCTCCAGCACCACAGCGTGCTTGGCCAGCGCGTCTTTATAGAACTCGGCAACGATCTGGCCGAACATGATCGGGTCGGAAACCTTCATCATGGTGGCTTTCAGGTGAACCGACAGCAGCACGCCTTGTTTCTTGGCGTCTTCGATTTCAGCGGCGATGAAGCTGCGCAGGGCTTTCTTGCTCAGCACGGCGGTGTCGATGATCTCGCCAGCTTGTACGCTGGTTTTTTCCTTCAGGACGGTAGCAGTACCGTCCTTGGCGATCAGTTCGATCTTGACGGCATCAGCGCCTTCGATCTGAACGGCTTTCTCGCTGCCGTAGAAGTCGCCGGTGCTCATGTGGGCAACGTGGGACTTGGAGTCGGCAGCCCAGGCGCCCATTTTGTGCGGGTGCTTGCGAGCGTAGTTCTTGACCGACAGCGGGGCGCGGCGGTCGGAGTTGCCTTCGCGCAGTACCGGGTTCACGGCGCTGCCCTTGACCTTGTCGTAACGTGCACGGGTTTCTTTTTCCGCGTCGGTGGTTACGGTTTCCGGGTAGTCCGGCAGGGCGTAGCCCTGGGCCTGCAGTTCCTTGATCGCAGCTTGCAGCTGAGGGGTCGAGGCACTGATGTTCGGCAGCTTGATGATGTTGGCTTCAGGGGTAACGGCCAGGTCGCCCAGTTCGGCGAGGTGGTCCGGCACGGCCTTGGCGCCCAGTTGCTCGGGGAAGCTTGCGAGGATGCGCGCGGCCAGGGAAATGTCGCGGGTTTCCACGGCAATATCAGCGGAAGCGGTGAAGGCCTCTACGATAGGCAGCAGTGAATAGGTGGCGAGGGCTGGGGCTTCGTCGGTGAAGGTGTAGATGATCTTCGAGCGGGTGGGCATATTCGGATTAACTCTCTTCTTTGCTGAAAGCATGCGCAGAAACTCGAGATGCGCCGGGTAAAGCGCGTTCGTTCAAAGTCATCCATGAGCGAAATGTCGAAGTTTCTTCGCGGTGATGTTGGGTTGCATCAGTCGAGCGTCAAGCGGGTGAGCTACTGTAGTAGCTCGGCTTTTCTGGCGGAGGGCGTCTGTCTAGAGCGGTCGGCCGTCGTGACTCTTTGGTCAGCGGCGGCATTATACATAGGTCGCTATGCTTACGCCGAGCCTTCATACAAAAGGTGTGTCGTCCATTGGTCTAAAGGTCGCAGGCAGCGGGTTGCGCCTAAAGTCGCATGATGTGCTCAAGATTGGCGCTTTTCCCTTTGCTTTCAAGCTTGTAGGCCGCTAAATGTGCTGTTTTCGACGCAAATGTGCAGGGCCTGAGGTTTCAGTCCTCATTTATCTGGAGTAGGCTCGAACGCAGCCAGATGTTCAATCCATAGATGGAGTTCAGCATGGGATACAAGAAGATTCAGGTTCCGGCAGTCGGCGACAAAATCACCGTCAATGCAGACCATTCTCTCAATGTTCCTGACAACCCGATCATCCCCTTCATCGAGGGTGACGGTATTGGCGTCGACATCAGCCCGGTGATGATCAAGGTGGTCGATGCAGCTGTTAACAAGGCTTATGGCGGCAAGCGCAAAATCTCCTGGATGGAGGTGTATGCCGGCGAAAAGGCCACCCAGGTTTACGACCAGGACACCTGGCTGCCCCAGGAAACCCTGGATGCGGTCAAGGACTACGTGGTTTCCATCAAGGGCCCGCTGACCACCCCAGTCGGTGGCGGTATCCGTTCGCTGAACGTTGCCCTGCGCCAACAGCTCGACCTTTATGTGTGCCTGCGCCCGGTGCGCTGGTTCGAAGGCGTGCCAAGCCCGGTCAAGAAGCCAGGCGATGTGGACATGACCATCTTCCGCGAGAACTCCGAGGATATTTACGCCGGCATCGAGTGGAAAGCCGGCTCCCCGGAAGCGATCAAGGTCATCAAGTTCCTGAAGGAAGAGATGGGCGTCACCAAGATCCGTTTCGACCAGAACTGCGGGATCGGCATCAAGCCGGTGTCCCTGGAAGGCACCAAGCGCCTGGCGCGCAAGGCCTTGCAGTATGTCGTGGATAACGACCGCGACTCGCTGACCATTGTGCACAAAGGCAACATCATGAAGTTCACCGAAGGTGCCTTCAAGGAATGGGCCTACGAAGTGGCGGCCGAAGAGTTCGGTGCGACCCTGTTGGATGGCGGCCCGTGGATGCAATTCAAGAACCCGCGCACCGGCAAGAATGTGGTGGTCAAGGACGCCATTGCCGACGCCATGCTCCAGCAGATCCTGCTGCGCCCGGCCGAATACGACGTGATCGCCACCCTTAATCTTAACGGTGACTATCTGTCCGACGCCCTGGCGGCGGAAGTGGGCGGTATCGGTATTGCGCCGGGCGCCAACCTGTCCGACACCGTGGCGATGTTCGAAGCCACCCACGGTACTGCGCCGAAGTATGCCGGCAAGGACCAGGTCAACCCGGGTTCGCTGATCCTGTCGGCGGAAATGATGTTGCGCCACATGGGCTGGACCGAAGCGGCCGACCTGATCATCAAGGGCACCAACGGCGCAATTTCGGCCAAGACCGTGACCTATGACTTCCACCGCTTGATGGACGGCGCCAAGTTGCTGTCGTCGTCGGCGTTCGGGGATGCGCTGATTTCGCATATGTAAGCTGATACAGAGGCGTAAAAAACCGGCCTTATGGGCCGGTTTTTTTTAGAGCGTTTGCTCAGTGGCTGATCAGGCCAGTTGTCTTTTTGATTTTTGAGCGACGCCCTCTTTGGGGGTAGTGGCGCTGACTGGAGCGCTGATATTCACTGCGTGCAAGCCCTTGGGTCCCTGAATGATGTCGAAGGAAACCGGTTGCCCTGCCTTTAGTGTCTTGTAGCCATCCATTTGGATAGCCGAGTAATGCGCAAATAGGTCTTCAGTCTTGTCGTCTTCGTTGATGAAGCCGTAACCCTTGGCATTGTTGAACCACTTGACCTTACCGCTCGCCATGCCCATATCCCTCTGCACCAGACTCCATCACTGGAGTATCATCCAGTTTATCCGTCCTAACCCGAATAAATAAGGTTGACTGCGCGGACCTTTTTTACCCACTGTGGGTTCTATTGGTTGTAACACTGATTTGCCGATAGTCAAGGCGACCAGTCGGTCAGAGTTGAAATTCTGACAGGTCGCCCCCACCACTGTATTTGAACCACTGACGAACCTTTCTTTCCATGCATGCAATCAGCCAGATTCGACTAACATTCAATCAGGATCGCCCGGATCATCAAGAAGACGACGACGGTTCTGCAGGCATTGCTGTCCAGGAGGCCAAGCCTGCTTTACAGGCGCCGCCGATGTACAAGGTGGTTTTGTTCAATGATGACTACACACCGATGGATTTCGTCGTCGAAGTACTCGAGGTGTTTTTTAACCTGAACCGCGAGTTGGCGACCAAGGTAATGCTGGCCGTTCACACAGAAGGACGGGCAGTATGTGGAGTGTTTACCCGCGACATCGCCGAGACAAAGGCCATGCAGGTCAACCAGTACGCCAGGGAAAGCCAGCATCCGCTACTCTGTGAAATCGAGAAGGACGGTTAACTCCGACCACTTGGGTATGAGGTGAAGCTATGTTAAACCGCGAGCTCGAAGTCACCCTCAATCTTGCCTTCAAGGAGGCCCGTTCGAAGCGTCATGAATTCATGACCGTCGAACACCTGCTGCTGGCACTTTTGGATAACGAAGCTGCCGCCACCGTACTGCGTGCGTGTGGTGCCAATCTCGACAAACTCAAGCATGACCTGCAGGAGTTTATCGACTCCACCACGCCGTTGATCCCCGTTCATGACGAGGACCGCGAGACCCAGCCAACCCTGGGCTTCCAGCGGGTACTGCAGCGTGCCGTTTTCCACGTACAGAGCTCCGGCAAGCGCGAAGTCACAGGGGCCAATGTGCTCGTGGCGATCTTCAGCGAGCAGGAAAGCCAGGCTGTGTTCCTGCTCAAGCAGCAAAGCGTTGCCCGTATTGACGTCGTCAACTACATCGCCCATGGCATTTCCAAGGTGCCGGGGCATGGCGATCACTCGGAAGGTGAGCAGGATATGCAGGATGACGAGGGCGGTGAGTCTTCTTCTTCGAGCAACCCGCTGGACGCTTATGCCAGCAACCTCAACGAACTGGCGCGCCAGGGGCGGATCGATCCGCTGGTGGGGCGTGAGCTGGAAGTTGAGCGCGTGGCGCAGATCCTGGCGCGTCGCCGCAAGAACAACCCGTTGTTGGTCGGTGAGGCAGGCGTGGGTAAAACCGCGATTGCCGAAGGCCTGGCCAAACGCATTGTTGATAACCAGGTGCCCGACCTGCTTGCCAACAGCGTCGTCTACTCCCTTGACCTGGGCGCATTGCTCGCCGGGACCAAGTACCGTGGCGATTTCGAGAAGCGCTTCAAGGCGTTGCTCGGCGAGCTGAAAAAACGCCCGCAGGCGATCCTGTTCATTGACGAAATCCACACCATCATCGGTGCCGGTGCGGCTTCCGGTGGCGTGATGGATGCGTCGAACCTGCTCAAGCCGCTGCTGTCTTCGGGCGATATCCGTTGCATCGGTTCGACCACGTTCCAGGAATTCCGCGGGATCTTCGAAAAAGACCGCGCCCTGGCGCGCCGCTTCCAGAAAGTGGATGTGTCCGAGCCTTCGGTAGAAGACACCATTGGCATCCTGCGCGGGCTCAAGGGGCGCTTTGAAGCGCACCATGGCATCGAGTACACCGATGAGGCGCTGCGTGCAGCCGCCGAGCTGGCATCGCGCTACATCAATGACCGGCACATGCCGGACAAGGCCATCGACGTGATCGACGAGGCGGGTGCCTACCAGCGCCTGCAGCCGGTAGAGAAGCGTGTGAAACGCATCGACGTGCCTCAGGTCGAGGATATCGTGGCGAAGATCGCGCGGATTCCGCCAAAACACGTCAACACCTCCGATCGGGAGCTGCTGCGTAACCTGGAGCGCGACCTCAAGCTGACCGTGTTTGGTCAGGATGCGGCGATCGACTCGCTGTCCACCGCGATCAAGCTGTCCCGCGCTGGCCTCAAGTCGCCGGACAAGCCGGTCGGTTCGTTCCTGTTCGCCGGGCCTACCGGCGTCGGCAAGACCGAAGCGGCGCGGCAATTGGCCAAGGCCATGGGGATCGAACTGGTGCGTTTCGACATGTCCGAGTACATGGAGCGTCACACCGTCTCGCGCCTGATCGGTGCGCCTCCGGGCTATGTCGGCTTCGACCAGGGCGGCCTGTTGACCGAGGCGATCACCAAGCAGCCACATTGCGTACTGCTGCTCGATGAAATCGAGAAGGCGCACCCGGAAGTCTTCAACCTGCTGTTGCAGGTCATGGACCACGGCACCCTGACCGACAACAACGGGCGCAAGGCGGACTTCCGCAACGTGATCGTGATCATGACCACCAACGCCGGTGCCGAAACGGCCGCGCGGGCTTCCATTGGCTTTACTCATCAGGATCACTCTTCCGACGCCATGGAAGTGATCAAGAAGAGTTTCACGCCGGAATTCCGCAACCGCCTGGACACCATCATCCAGTTTGGTCGCCTCAGCCATGAGGTCATCAAAAGCGTGGTGGACAAGTTCCTCACCGAGCTCCAGGCGCAGTTGGAAGACAAGCGCGTGCAGCTGGAAGTCTCGGACGCGGCGCGCAACTGGCTGGCGGAAGGTGGCTACGACGCGGCAATGGGCGCTCGGCCAATGGCTCGCCTGATCCAGGACAAGATCAAGCGCCCACTGGCGGAAGAGATCCTGTTTGGCGAACTGGCAGACCATGGTGGCGTGGTGCATATCGATCTGAAGGACGGCGAGCTGACCTTCGACTTCGAAACCACGGCTGAAATGGCCTGATAGCTGACGCAACAAAACAAAAAGGCGCCGAGAGGCGCCTTTTTGCTGCCTTGAACCCGATGGAGATCAAATGTGGGAGCGGGCTTGCTCGCGAATGCGGTGTGCCAGTCGACACAATCAGTGGCTGACACGCTGCATTCGCGAGCAAGCCCGCTCCCACAAGGGATTTCTGGTTTCAGGTAAATCGCGCGCACACAAAAACGCCCGGCATAACCGGGCGTTTTGTATTGACTTGATTAACGGGCGCGGTAAGTGATGCGCCCTTTGCTCAGGTCATAGGGCGTCAGTTCGACGCGCACTTTGTCACCGGTAAGAATACGAATGTAGTTCTTGCGCATCTTGCCGGAGATATGCGCGGTTACGACGTGCCCATTTTCCAACTCCACACGAAACATGGTGTTGGGCAGGGTGTCGACGACAGTGCCTTCCATTTCGAAGCTGTCTTCTTTCGACATGCAGTAAAGCCCTCGGTATCCAGTGAATGGCCCGGTGCAACTGCGCCAGGCAAAAGCGGCGTGCATTGTGCCCGAAAAAGGGTGTTTAAGCCAAGAGGTTCTAGTTCAACGTGACCCATCTTTGGTTAATTAGCAGCTCAATGGGCCGATATTGGGTCTTGTAGTTCATCTTTTTGCAGTTTTTTATCCAGTATCCGAGGTACACCGCCTCCAATTCCAGGCGCAAGGCTTCACCGATCTGCCACAGGATCGCAAAGCGTCCCAGGCTGCGCCGTTCCTCGGCGGGCTCATAAAAGGTGTAGACCGCCGACAGGCCATTGGGCAGCAGGTCGGTCACGGCGACCGCCACCAGTCGTCCCTCGAGCCGAAACTCATAGAAGCGCGAGAAGGGCAGGTCGCGCACCAGGAAGGTGGAAAACTGGTCGCGGCTGGGCGGGAACATGTCGCCGTCGGCGTGGCGCTGTTCGATGTAGCGTTGGTAAAGGTCGAAATATTCTTCGCTGAAGCCGGGTTTGGTGGCGGTGACGGTCAGGTCGGCGTTGCGCTTCAGGATGCGTTTCTGGTTGCGGTCCGGCAGGAACTGCGCCACCGGGATGCGCGCCGGTACGCAGGCGTTGCAGTTCTGGCAGTGCGGCCGGTAAAGGTGGTCGCCGCTGCGCCGGAAGCCCATTTCCGACAAATCGGCATACACATGCACGTCCATCGGCTGGCTGGGGTCGAGGAACAGCGTGGTGGCCTGCTCATCGGGCAGATAGCTGCATGAGTGGGGTTGAGTGGCATAAAACTTCAAACGCGCCAGCTCGGTCATGATCAACCCTCGGATAAGCTTTGAAATAAGTGTAAGCCAGGTGCGGGGAAGTCGCCTAGGAAACCCACGGAGCAGAGCTGGTTTGGTCCAAATGGTCGCGCAGGTAGTTGGCGAAGTCGCTGCGGGGAATGGCGCGGGCGCCGAGGCTGTGCAGGTGATCGGTGGGCATCTGGCAGTCGATCAGCACAAAGCCCCAGGCCTGTAGTTGCCGAACCAGGGTGGCAAAGCCGTATTTCGAGGCGTTGTCGGCGCGACTGAACATGGACTCGCCGAAAAACAACTGGCCCATCGCCAGGCCGTACAGGCCGCCCACCAGTTCGCCCGCGTCCCACACCTCCACCGAATGCGCATAACCGCGCTGGTGCAGTTGCAGGTAGGCGTTCTGCATGGCTTCGGTGATCCAGGTGCCATCGGCATAACTGCGCGGCGCCGCGCACGCCTGGATGACCGCAGCGAAGTCCTGGTCGAAGGTCACTGTGTAACGCTGCTGGCGCAACAATTTGCCGAGGCTGCGGGAAACGTGCAGCTCATCGGGGAACAGTACGGTGCGTGGGTCGGGCGACCACCAGAGGATGGGCTGGCCTTCCGAGAACCAGGGAAAGCAGCCGTGGCGGTAGGCCTGGATCAGGCGGTCGGCCGACAGGTCGCCACCGGCCGCGAGCAGGCCATTGGGTTCGCGCATGGCCTTGGCCAGCGGTGGGAAGGTCAGGGTGTTGCGTTGTAACCAGGTCAGCATGGCATCCAGGCTTACGGAAGGGGAGGGCGGTAACGGCGATGTTGTCCGTTGCAAGAGCTGTGATTATTGTCGACGAAACGCTCTGGGGCTACCCCGAACATGGGATCGATGCAGATAAGCATGAACGGGTGTTTCTGCAACTCTATGCCGGGGGCGTGGTCGTAATCGCGTACGTCGGTCGGCAAGCTAGCCTGGATTGGCAAAAACAGCTCATAAGCCTTTGTCAGTAAAGACAATGCATGCTCAAATTGAACGTTATGAAATTGAACATTGGCTATGCTGTGTAACGTAGGGCCAAGTGCGTGGCATCGCGCACACAAACCCGTACAATGCGGCCATTGGGGCGTTATCGCCGTTTCATGAATCAGTAGCAGGGTGTTAAAAGTAGCTCCACTGGCACTCGTTCATTTTTTACCTGCCCGGATTGGGCAGTGTTTTGCAGTCATTCAACAGATGGACGCGCTAAAGGCGCAGGAAAAGACCCGTTTTGAAGAAATCCGCCGCAACACCTAAAGCCGCAGTCGTGCCCGCCTGGCGCCAGCACCTGCACTACCGACTCAAGGAAGGTGCACTGATCGCCATCGGCGCGCTGTGCCTGTTCCTGATGATGGCCTTGCTCACCTATGGCAAGGACGATCCAGGCTGGAGCCACAACAGCAAGATCGAAGACGTGCAGAACTTCGGTGGTCCGGCCGGCTCCTACAGCGCCGACATCCTGTTCATGGTGCTGGGTTACTTCGCTTACATCTTCCCGTTGCTGCTGGCCATCAAGACCTGGCAGATCTTCCGCCAGCGTCACGAGCCGTGGCAATGGAGCGGCTGGCTGTTCTCCTGGCGCCTGATCGGCCTGGTGTTCCTGGTGTTGTCCGGCGCGGCCCTGGCCCATATCCATTTCCATGCACCTACCGGTCTGCCGGCCGGTGCCGGCGGCGCTCTGGGCGAAAGCCTCGGCGACCTGGCCCGCAGGACCCTGAACATCCAGGGCAGCACCCTGATGTTTATTGCGCTGTTCCTGTTCGGCCTCACCGTGTTTACCGACCTGTCCTGGTTCAAGGTCATGGACGTGACCGGCAAGATCACCCTCGACCTGCTCGAACTGTTCCAGGGCGCGGCCAATCGCTGGTGGTCGGCCCGGGTGGACCGCAAACGCATGGTTGCGCAACTGCGCGAGGTGGATACCCGCGTCAACGAGGTGGTAGCCCCGAGCACGCCGGACCGGCGTGAGCAGGCCAAGGTCAAGGAACGCCTGATCGAACGCGAGCAGGCCCTGACCAAGCACATGTCGGACCGCGAGAAGCAAGTGCCGCCGGTGATTGCCCCTGCGCCGCCGAAGGCCCCCGAGCCGAGCCACCGTGTGCAGAAAGAGAAACAGGCGCCGTTGTTTGTCGACAGCGCCGTGGAAGGCACCTTGCCGCCGATCTCGATTCTTGATCCTGCGGAAAAGAAACAGCTCAATTACTCCCCTGAGTCCCTGGCGGCCGTCGGCCACCTGCTGGAAATCAAGCTCAAGGAATTCGGCGTCGAAGTCTCGGTGGATTCGATCCACCCGGGCCCGGTGATTACCCGCTACGAAATCCAGCCGGCTGCCGGCGTCAAGGTCAGCCGCATTTCCAACCTGGCCAAGGATCTGGCGCGTTCGCTGGCCGTGACCAGCGTGCGGGTGGTGGAAGTGATTCCGGGCAAGACCACCGTCGGTATCGAGATTCCCAACGAAGACCGGCAGATCGTGCGCTTCTCCGAAGTGCTGTCGACCCCGGAGTACGACAACTTCAAGTCGCCGGTCACCCTGGCCCTGGGCCACGACATCGGCGGCAAGCCGGTGATCACCGACCTGGCGAAAATGCCCCACTTGCTGGTCGCCGGTACCACCGGTTCCGGTAAGTCGGTGGGTGTGAACGCGATGATCCTGTCGATCCTGTTCAAGTCGGGCCCGGATGACGCCAAGCTGATCATGATCGACCCGAAAATGCTTGAGCTGTCGATCTACGAAGGCATTCCACACCTGTTGTGCCCGGTGGTGACCGACATGAAGGATGCGGCCAACGCCCTGCGCTGGAGCGTTGCCGAGATGGAACGGCGCTACAAGCTGATGGCGAAGATGGGCGTGCGTAACCTGTCGGGCTTCAACGCCAAGGTCAAGGAAGCCCAGGACGCCGGCACGCCGCTGACCGACCCGTTGTACAAGCGCGAAAGCATCCACGACGAAGCGCCGCTGCTGACCAAATTGCCGACCATCGTGGTGGTGGTCGACGAATTTGCCGACATGATGATGATCGTCGGCAAGAAGGTCGAAGAGCTGATCGCCCGTATCGCCCAGAAGGCGCGGGCCGCCGGGATCCACTTGATCCTCGCGACCCAGCGTCCGTCGGTGGACGTGATCACCGGCCTGATCAAGGCCAACATCCCGACCCGCATGGCGTTCCAGGTGTCGAGCAAGATCGATTCCCGGACCATCATCGACCAGGGCGGCGCCGAGCAACTGCTGGGCCACGGTGACATGCTCTACATGCCGCCGGGCACCAGTTTGCCGATCCGTGTCCACGGCGCGTTCGTCTCCGACGATGAGGTGCACCGTGTGGTGGAAGCCTGGAAACTGCGTGGCGCCCCGGAATACAACGACGACATCCTCGCCGGTGTCGAAGAGGCCGGCAGCGGCTTCGACGGTGGCAGCGGCGGTGGCGACGATGATGCCGAGACCGATGCGCTCTACGACGAAGCGGTGCAGTTCGTGCTTGAAAGCCGCCGCGCCTCGATCTCCGCCGTACAGCGCAAGCTGAAGATTGGCTACAACCGCGCTGCCCGCATGATCGAAGCCATGGAAATGGCCGGCGTGGTCACCTCGATGAACACCAACGGCTCGCGCGAAGTGATTGCGCCAGCGCAGATGCGTGACTGATTACGTGCCGCGTGGCAACACGCGGCACGCCTTGCAACCGAATCTAAGAGGACTCCCATGCGTCTTATCCGCATGCTGTTGTTGCCTGCATTGGCCCTGACTGCTGTTTCGGCTCATGCTGACCCGGCTTCCGTCGCCAGCCTGAAAAACCTGTTGGACAAATCCCAGACCCTGACCGCGCGCTTCTCCCAGCTCACGCTGGATGCCGGTGGCACCCAGTTGCAGGAAACCGCCGGCGAGATGGCTGTGCAGCGTCCAGGGCTGTTCTACTGGCACACAGAAGGCAAGGCCGAGCAGACCATCGTCTCTGACGGCCAAAAAGTCACCCTGTGGGACCCGGACCTGGAGCAGGCGACCATCAAGAAGCTCGACCCGCGCCTGAACCAGACGCCAGCGCTGTTGCTGTCGGGCGATGTGTCGAAGATCAACGACAGCTTCGACATTACCTCCAAGCAGACCAGCAACGTGATTGAATTCACCCTTAAGCCGAAATCCAAGGACACGCTCTTTGACACGCTGTCCCTGTCGTTTGGCAACGGCGTGATCAACAACATGCGTCTGATTGACAGCGTCGGCCAGCGCACCGATATCCTGTTCTCCGGGGTCAAGGCCAACCAGCCGGTACCGGCATCCAAGTTCAAGTTCGACATCCCGAAGGGTGCCGACGTGATCCAGGAATAAACTGCCCAGAGGTTTCAAACGCTGCCCATGGACCTGTTTCGAAGTGACCCGATTGCTCAGCCTCTGGCGGCGCGCCTGCGCTCGACCAACCTGGACGAGTACGTCGGGCAGGAACACCTGCTCGCCCGCGGCAAGCCTTTGCGCGAGGCCCTTGAGCAGGGTGCGCTGCACTCGATGATTTTCTGGGGGCCGCCGGGCGTGGGTAAAACCACCCTGGCGCGGCTCCTGGCAAAAGTCTCGGATGCACACTTCGAGACGGTCTCGGCGGTGCTGGCCGGGGTCAAGGAGATCCGCCAGGCGGTGGAAGTCGCCAAGCAGCAGGCCGGGCAGTACGGCAAGCGCACCATCCTGTTCGTCGACGAAGTGCATCGCTTCAACAAGTCGCAGCAGGATGCGTTCTTGCCGTATGTCGAAGACGGCACGCTGATCTTTATTGGTGCCACCACCGAAAACCCGTCTTTTGAACTGAACAATGCCTTGCTGTCCCGGGCGCGTGTCTATGTGCTCAAGAGCCTCGATGAAGCCGCGATGCAGAAGCTCTTGCAGCGTGCGCTTAACGAAGACAAGGGCCTGGGCAAGCGCCAGTTGAGTGTCAGTGAGGAAGGCTTCAAGATCCTGCTGACTGCTGCGGATGGCGACGGTCGACGTTTTCTCAATCTGCTGGAAAACGCTTCCGACCTGGCCGAGGATGGCAGCGAAATCGGCGTCGACTTGCTGCAGAGCCTGTTGGGCGACACCCGCCGGCGTTTCGACAAGGGCGGCGAAGCGTTCTACGACCAGATTTCCGCGCTGCACAAGTCTGTGCGCGGCTCAAACCCCGACGGCGCGCTGTACTGGTTTGCGCGGATGATCGACGGCGGTTGCGACCCGCTGTACCTGGCCCGGCGCGTGGTGCGCATGGCCAGCGAAGATATTGGCAATGCCGACCCGCGTGCGCTGAGCCTGTGCCTGGCCGCCTGGGAAGTGCAGGAACGCCTGGGCAGCCCGGAAGGCGAGTTGGCGGTGGCCCAGGCCATCACCTATCTGGCCTGCGCACCGAAGAGCAACGCGGTGTACATGGGCTTCAAGTCCGCCCTGCGTGCTGCCGCCGAGCATGGTTCCCTGGAAGTGCCGCTGCACTTGCGCAATGCGCCGACCAAGCTGATGAAGCAACTCGGCTACGGCGATGAATACCGCTACGCCCACGATGAGCCGGACGCCTATGCGGCTGGCGAAGATTACTTCCCGGATGACCTTGAGCCGCAGCCGTTTTACCAGCCGGTGCCCCGCGGCCTGGAGCTGAAGATCGGCGAAAAGCTCAATCACCTTGCCCAACTTGACCGGCTCAGTCCGAAACAGCGGAGAAAGTAGTGCTCAGAACGATTCTTGCCGTGTCCGTAGCCGGCATCGCTGGTACATTATTGCGTTTCGCCACCAGCACCTGGGTCAGCGCCAATTGGCCGAAGCATTTTTATGCGGCGACCCTGGCGGTCAACCTGGTGGGCTGTTTGATCATCGGCTTGTTGTACGGGTGGTTTCTGCTTCGCCCGGAAGTGCCGATTGAGATTCGTGCCGGCTTGATTGTCGGTTTTGTAGGCGGTCTGACGACCTTTTCATCCTTTTCACTGGACACGCTACGCCTGCTGGAAAGCGGGCAGGCACCGGTCGCCTTCGGGTACCTGGCCATCAGCGTGTTCGGCGGGCTGCTCGCCACTTGGGCTGGCCTGTCCTTGACCAAACTTTGATAAACGAGAGACCGACATGCTCGATTCCAAACTGTTACGTAGCAACCTTCAGGACGTAGCGGACCGCCTGGCATCCCGTGGCTTTGCCTTGGATGTTGCGCGCATCGAAGCGCTGGAAGAACAGCGCAAGACCGTCCAGACCCGCACCGAAGCACTGCAGGCTGAGCGTAATGCGCGTTCCAAATCCATCGGTCAGGCCAAGCAGCGCGGCGAAGACATCGCGCCGTTGATGGCGGACGTCGAGCGTATGGCTGGCGAGTTGGCTTCCGGCAAAGTCGAGCTGGACGTTATCCAGACCGAACTGGACTCGATCCTGCTGGGCATCCCGAACCTGCCGCACGAATCCGTGCCAATCGGCGAAGACGAAGACGGCAACGTCGAAGTCCGTCGCTGGGGCACGCCAAAAGCCTTCGATTTCGAGATCAAGGACCACGTCGCCCTGGGCGAATTGACCGGTGGCCTGGACTTCGAGACAGCGGCCAAAATGTCCGGTGCGCGCTTTGCCTTGCTGCGTGGCCCGATTGCACGCATGCACCGCGCCCTGGCGCAGTTCATGATCAACCTGCACACCGGCGAGCACGGCTACGAAGAGGCTTACACCCCGTACCTGGTCCAGGCTCCGGCGCTGATGGGCACAAGCCAGCTGCCGAAATTCGAGGAAGACCTGTTCAAGATCAGCCGCGATGGCGAAGCCGACTTGTACCTGATCCCGACCGCCGAAGTGTCGCTGACCAATATCGTGGCCGGGGAAATCCTCGACGCCAAGCAACTGCCGATCAAGTTTGTCGCCCACTCGCCATGCTTTCGCAGCGAAGCCGGTGCATCGGGCCGCGACACCCGCGGCATGATTCGCCAGCACCAGTTCGACAAGGTCGAGATGGTGCAGGTTGTCGAGCCGTCGACTTCCATGGAAGCGCTGGAAGGCCTGACCGCCAACGCCGAACGCGTCCTGCAACTGCTGGAGCTGCCGTACCGCGTTCTGGCCCTGTGCACCGGCGACATGGGTTTCAGCGCCGTGAAGACTTACGACCTGGAAGTGTGGGTGCCGAGCCAGGACAAATACCGCGAGATTTCGTCGTGCTCCAACTGCGGTGATTTCCAGGCCCGTCGCATGCAGGCGCGTTTCCGTAACCCGGAAACCGGCAAGCCCGAGCTGGTCCACACCCTCAACGGTTCGGGCCTGGCAGTAGGCCGTACCCTGGTGGCCGTGCTGGAAAACTACCAGCAGGCTGACGGTTCGATCCGCGTGCCTGAAGTGCTCAAGCCGTACATGGCGGGCGTTGAGGTCATCGGCTAAATGGAATTTCTGCCGCTGTTTCATAACCTGCGCGGCAGTCGTGTGTTGGTCGTCGGTGGCGGGGAGATTGCCTTGCGCAAATCCCGGCTGCTGGCCGACGCCGGCGCGTTGTTGCGGGTGGTTGCTCCCCAGATTGAAGACCAGTTGCGTGAACTGGTGCAGGGCAGTGGCGGTGAACTGATTTTGCGTGGTTATCAGGAGGCCGACCTCGACGGTTGCACCCTGATCATCGCGGCGACCGACGACGAGCCGCTGAACGCGCAAGTGTCCAGCGATGCCCGGCGTCGTTGCGTACCGGTCAATGTGGTGGATGCGCCGGCCTTGTGCAGCGTGATCTTCCCGGCGATTGTCGACCGTTCGCCGTTGGTGATCGCAGTGTCCAGCGGCGGCGATGCGCCGGTGCTGGCACGGCTGATCCGCGCCAAGCTGGAAACCTGGATTCCGTCGACTTACGGCCAGTTGGCCGGGCTGGCGGCGCGGTTTCGCAGCCAGGTCAAAGGCTTGTTCCCGGATGTGCAGCAACGTCGCGCGTTCTGGGAAGATGTCTTCCAGGGCCCGATTGCTGATCGGCAACTGGCCGGGCAGGGCGATGAAGCCGAGCGTCTGCTGGTGGAGAAAATCAACGGCGCGCTGCCCCACGCACCGGGCGAAGTCTACCTGGTGGGCGCAGGCCCGGGTGATCCGGACCTGCTGACGTTCCGCGCCTTGCGCTTGATGCAACAGGCCGACGTGGTGCTGTACGACCGCCTGGTGGCGCCGGCGATTCTTGAATTGTGCCGTCGCGATGCCGAGCGGGTGTATGTCGGCAAGCGGCGCGCAGACCATGCGGTGCCGCAGGACCAGATCAACCAGCAACTGGTGGACCTGGCCAGGCAAGGCAAGCGCGTGCTGCGGCTCAAGGGTGGCGATCCGTTCATCTTTGGGCGTGGCGGTGAAGAGATCGAAGAATTGGCGGCCCATGGCATCCCGTTCCAGGTGGTGCCGGGTATTACCGCGGCCAGTGGTTGCGCGGCGTATGCCGGTATTCCGCTGACCCACCGCGACTATGCGCAATCGGTTCGCTTCATTACCGGGCACTTGAAGGACGGGACTTCGGACCTGCCGTGGAGTGACCTGGTGGGCCCTTCGCAGACCCTGGTGTTCTACATGGGCTTGATCGGGTTGCCGATCATCTGCGAACAGCTGATCAAGCATGGTCGTTCGGCGGATACGCCGGCGGCGTTGATCCAGCAGGGCACCA
Organism: Pseudomonas sp. GP01-A4; assembly: GCF_058780865.1. Classification (NCBI taxonomy): domain Bacteria; kingdom Pseudomonadati; phylum Pseudomonadota; class Gammaproteobacteria; order Pseudomonadales; family Pseudomonadaceae; genus Pseudomonas; species Pseudomonas sp. GP01-A4. Next base: position 22,172 of record NZ_JBYSWF010000035.1, on the reverse strand, counting down.
CGTCCAACCAGCGGGTGTTTACCGGCACCCTGGCTGACCTGCCACGCATGGTGGCGGAACATGAGGTTCATGCGCCGACACTGGTGATTGTGGGAGAAGTGGTGCAGTTGCGTGAGAAGCTGAAGTGGTTTGAAGGCGCTCAGTCGCAAGTCTGACACGTCTCCTGTGGCGAGACCGTCTCTGTGGCGAGGGAGCTTGCTGTGGGGAGGGAGCTTGCTGTGGCGAGGGAGCTTGCTCCCGCTGGAGTGCGAAGCGCTCCCAGGATTTTGGGGCCGCTGCGCAGCCCAGCGGGAGCAAGCTCCCTCGCCACAGGGTTTGTCAGCTCAAGATGCCTTTTCCGCTCAGTCTCGCGCGGTCATGCTCCGCCTCAAACGTCTGCAACGGTCCCTTCGGCACAATCCCCGTCGGATTAATCGTGCGGTGACTGGCGTAGTAATGCCCCTTGATGTGAGCAAAATCCACCGTCTCGGCAATCCCCGGCCACTGATACAACTCCCTTAGCCAGTTCGACAGGTTCGGATAATCCGCAATTCGCCGCAGGTTGCATTTGAAGTGGCTGTAGTACACCGCATCAAACCGAATCGCCGTGGTGAAAAGCCTTACATCGGCTTCAGTCAGGTATTCTCCCGCCAGGTAACGATGCTCACCCAAGTGCTGCTCAAGGTGATCCAGTTCGGCAAACACATCATCAAATGCGGCCTCATAAGCCTTTTGTGACGTGGCAAAGCCTGCGCGGTACACACCGTTGTTCACGGCGGGATAGATTCGATCGTTCAGTGCATCAATGGTCGAGCGCTGGGCTTCGGGATAGAAATCCAGTTGATTGCCGGTCAGTTCATTAAACGCACTGTTGAACATGCGAATAATCTCCGCCGACTCATTGCTGACAATCCGCTTGAGCTTCTTGTCCCACAACACCGGCACTGTGACCCGCCCGGTGTAGTTGGCGGTGTCGGCGGTGTAGCGTTGATGCATGAAGGCGAAGTCGTCAAGCTTGTCGCCGCTGGAGCCATGAGCCTTGTCGAAGGTCCAGCCATTTTCCAGCATCAGCCAGCTGACCACGGATACATCGATCAAGCTCTCCAGGCCTTTGAGCTTGCGCAGGATCAATGTGCGGTGCGCCCAGGGGCAGGCGAGGGATACGTACAGATGGTAGCGACCGGCTTCAGCCGCGAAACCGCCTTCGCCGGTCGGGCCGGGTTCACCATCGGCGGTCACCCAGTTGCGGCGTTGCGCCTGCTCCCGTTGGAAGACGCCGTCTGCGCTACTTTCGTACCACTGGTCATGCCAGCGTCCTTCGATCAGCAAACCCATGACTGACTCCTTGGCTAATAAGCGTTGGAGTGCAGTCTAAAGGTCTGAGTTCGAACAAAAAGCGCAAAGGCTGGGGGTTAATGATCGACTAAATCGATTTGTCCCGGGCATCCCAGTACTGCTGGGCCAGTTCGAACGCCTGTTCCCGCGGGTGGCCGAGGCCGCGCAAGGCCAGGGCCATGGTGGCGATCAGTGCCAGTTGCGGGTAGCTGTCCTGCACGTCGCCGCGCCATAACGCCTTGAGGTGCTCGGGCTCCAGGGCGGCAGGCTTGACGTGACGCTGGGCGGAGAGGGCGGGCCACTCTTCATCCCAGCTCTCGCCGCCGGTAGTGCCGTACAGGTGGCTGATGGTGTCCGGGTTGATCTCGATCTCGCCGCCGTCGCCCTTGACCACAATGGTGTTGTCGCCAAGCAGGCCGCTGGCATCGCGGTGTACGCCCTGGTAGCCCGGGTGGAAGATGCTTTGCAGGCCGCAGCGGGCGCTCAACGGGTTGAGGATGCGCGCCAGTGAATGGATCGGCGAGCGCAGGCCCAGGGTGTTGCGCAGGTCGATCATGCGCTGCAGTTGCGGCGCCCAGTCCCCCAGGGGAATAAACGCCAGGTTGCCCTGTTCAAGGGCCGCTTCCACCTGTTGCCAATTGCGGCACAACGGAATCTGCAAGCCATCCAGCAACTGCTCGGTGTAGAGCCGGCCTGCCGTATGCGCGCCGCCGCCGTGCATCAGGATACGCACGCCGTTCTGTGCCAGGCACTTGGCTGCCAGCAGGTACCACGGCAGGTGGCGTTTTTTACCGGCGTAGGTCGGCCAGTCGACATCCACATTGAGCGACGGTGCATTCAGGCGCTCGCGCACGGCTTCGGTGAAGCCTGCGAGTTCTTCCGGGCTTTCTTCCTTGTGCCGCAGCAGCATGAGGAAGGCGCCGAGCTGGGTGTCTTCGACCTTCTCGTCCAGCAACATGCCCATGGCTTCCCGGGCTTCCTCACGGGTGAGGTTGCGGGCGCCGCGCTTGCCTTTGCCGAGGATGCGCACGAACGGCGCGAACGGGTGCTCAGCAGGGGTTTCAGTGATCAACGGGGCAAAATCAGTCATAAGCAATTCGTCGGCCTGGGCAGGCCCGCCAACTTGGCGGCGAGTTTGGCGGGAGTGCCTTTGAACAGTCGGTTGAGGTGCAGGCTGTTGCCCTTTTCCGGGCCCAGCTTCAAGGCGGTGTACTTGATCAGCGGGCGGGTGGCGGGCGACAGCTGGAATTCGGTATAAAAGCCGCGCAGCAGTTCGAGGATTTCCCAGTGTTCCGGGGTCAGCTCCAGCGCTTCGGTAGTGGCGAGGGCGTTGGCCACGTCGCTGGACCACTCGGTCAGGTCGACGAGGTAGCCGTCCTTGTCCAGTTCGAGGGTGCGTTCACCTACGGTCAAAGTGTTCATAGCCAGGTGTTGACCTTGTCATAGTCGATCGACAGCTGGACGAACGCCGGGTAATCGACACTGCCGGCCCATTCAGGCACGGCGAGGTTACGCGCCTGGCTGTCTTCGGCCAGTACAAACACTTTCACGCCCCTGGCCTGCAGGGCCTGGCAAGGCGCGCTGGCGGGTTGCAGGGCGTAGGCGCCGTCGCCGCACAGCAGGATCGCATCCTGGGTGCCACAGAGGCGCAGGCAGCTGTCCAGCCGGCTGTCGGTAAAAGGCGAGTGGGATACCACATGCAAGGTCGACATCAGAGGGTAATCACCTGGTCGTAACGGTCAATCATCTGTGAAATTTGTTCACTGCTCAGCGGCTGTGCGTTGCCGGAGGTGGCCAGCCCGCGCACGGCGAGGCTATGGCTGCAGGCAAACACCTCTTCGACGCCAAATAATTCCAGGGCCTGGAGGTTGGCGCTCAGGTCTTTCTGTTGCACGGCCCTGGCGTCCTGGCTCGCGGCCAGTTGAAACACGCCGTCATCCAGAAACAACAGGCCAATCGGCAAATCAAACGCGCCGCCAGCCAATACGATATCCAGCGCTTCACGGGCGCTGGGGCCGGACCACGGCGCCTGTCGGCTGATCACCAGCAAGGATTTCGACATGTCACGGCCCTCCGAAGCAGATCAAGCGGTCAGCGGACTGGGCGGCGTCATGCAACTGCCCAAGCCCGGACAATGCCCAAGGCGCGTCCAGGTTCACCGCGCTGCGCTGATAACGGGTGGCCTCTTCGGCATTCAGCACGCCACGGCGCAGGGCCGCGGCGATGCACACCACGCCATCGAGCTGATGCTCGCTGACAAACTCGCGCCACTGACGGGCGATATCCTGCTCATCCTGCGGCGCAACAATGTTAGTGGACGCGCTGTAGACGCCATCCTGATAAAAAAACAGCCGCACAATCTCATGTCCACCCGCCAGCGCCGCCTGGGCGAACAGCAAGGCACGGCGCGAGGAGGGCGCATGGGCGGCGGAAAAAAGCGCAATCGCGAACTTCATGGAACACTCTGAAGGCAAAACCTGTGGCAATGATAAAGCCGCAGGCAACAAAAAGCCCGCCGAAGCGGGCTTTTTGCATGCAGCTGCGATCAGTCGTCGCGGCCCATGATGCCGAAGATCTGCAACAGGCTGATAAACAGGTTGTAGATCGATACATACAGGCTGATGGTGGCCATGATGTAGTTACGCTCGCCACCCTGGATGATTGCGCTGGTCTGGAACAGGATGCAGGCCGAGGAGAACAGCACGAAACCTGCGCTGATCGCCAGTTGCAGGCCGCTGATCTGGAAGAACATGCCTGCCAGTACCGCAGCCAGCAACACGAAGAAACCGGCGGTGATGAAACCACCCAGGAAGCTCATGTCCTTGCGGGAGATCAGCACGTAAGCCGACAGGCCGCCAAATACCAGGGCAGTCATGGCAAATGCCGAGCTGACCACTTCCGCGCCGCCGGCCATGCCGAGGTAGCGGTTAAGGATCGGGCCGAGGATAAAGCCCATGAAACCGGTCAGGGCAAACGCCGACACCAGGCCCCAGGCCGAGTCGCGCAGCTTGTTGGTCAGGAAGAACAGACCGTAGAAGCCGATCAGCACGACGAAGATATTCGGGTAGCCGACGCGCATTTGCTGGGCTACGAAGGCCATCACGCCGCTGAACGCGAGGGTGAGAGCGAGCAAGCCGTACGTATTGCGCAGGACGCGGCTAACTTCTAGCTGCTCAGCCTGCGCGTTTCCATTCACTGCGTAATTTTGTTCGCGCATGGCGACACTCCTTCAGTTTTGAAACATTCAGTCGCAAGGATCATAACAGACGCTCTGTAACAAGCTATGGCGAGAGTTTGACAGTGTGTTTCATTCGGGTATTATGGCGCCCGCTGAGGCAGGATGAGCTACGCTAATCCTGTGTTGCACAAGGGAAATTGGCAGAGTGGTTGAATGCACCGGTCTTGAAAACCGGCGGACGTTAATAGCGTCTCCAGGGTTCGAATCCCTGGTTTCCCGCCAAGATTTACTCAAGAGCCCCGCTATTGCGGGGCTTTTGCGTTTCTGGGGTTCAGGAATACACCTCTAATCGTTTCCGTATCATTTCAGGCAGTTTCCGCAACTCTGCAAAAAGTGGGCGTCAGCGGGTAGGTTTCACGATCTCACCCCCCGCGCCGATAACCGTCTCGGTTATCAGTTCACGCTGGAGAAGTCAGGCACCCAAGCCGGGCGCGCTGACTGGCGTGATTCGTTACTGAGAAAAGGCGCAATTACAGGTGGAAGTCGCCCGCAGCCTCCGGCTGGTAAAGCACTTTCTTGATCTCAATCCGGCGGGTCCGGTCAGCAATTCGCCAGTCGATGGCGTCTCCCTCCTGATAGCCAAGGATGGCGGTGCCTATGTCGGAATACACGGAATGCTTTGCTGCGTTGCTGTCCGCGTCTTCAGGGTAGACCAAGGCCACTTCGAACTCTTCATCGTCCAGTTGCAGCAAGGCCCTGGAGTTCATCGTGATGACATTGCACGCCACCTGCTGCGGCTTGACGACAATGGCCCGCTCAAGCTCATGTTCGAGTTCAACAACCGCCGGGCCTTGCTCGAACGCGATCAGATCCTCGAGCCTGGCCTTGTCGATTTCAGTGATGTAGATCCTGGTGGAGTCGCCACCGGCGCCTTCGCGCAAGAACTGGAAATAGCTTGCCGCCGTCATGGAAAATGACGTCAATGTCGGCGTTTCGCTCTCCAGCATAAAGCCGCTGCGCAGAAAGGCTTTCAGCGAGCGCGAGTTGTCCGGGTGAATCTTGGCGATGAGCTTCTCGGCCCGCATGTCGAGGAAGGCCAGTTTCATGCCTTCGCGGATCGTGCTGGCGCCCAGGTTCCGGCCCCATTTGTCGCTGTCTCCGATGACCAGGACAATCTCGCAATTTGAGCCGGTCTTGATGAGACGGACAAAGCCCACCGGGGCGTCATGCCGGTCATAGGCCATAAAGAATCTGCCGCCCTGGTTGAATAGATGAGTCAGGATCGGCAACTGAGTCCGATCAATGACTTGCTCAATGGAGCGGGAGACATGACGCGAATCGCTCAGGTAGCAGGTGATGCGTTCATCCTCTAACCAATCCACCAACGTCAGCGCGTGCGCCCGCGTAATTTCAGGGCACAGCGAAATGAAAGGCTTGTTCATCTTGACCACACTTATTTGTAAAGGATTGAAGCCCTTCATGGATATGTCATGGCGGTTCTTCGGCAACCGGATATTTTAAGACATGCCGCGAGTAATGGCGAACATGCCAGAGAGTTCCAAGAAGCCACCGCTTGCTGAACCCGACCCAGGCAAGCACTCAAGAGAAAGGTGGGCTGACTACGCATCGCAGCCTGAGGGCGGCCTGTCTATCCAACCGAGCAAGCCGTTCCCGGCTGGCACTCAAATGTAAAAAATTTTATCTGCCCTCTTGAAAATTTTCCCGGCGAACATAAATTTTTATCACGCGACGCCGAATGCGGGTCGCGCACTTAATCACTTGGATTTAATCAGGAGATTTTGAGATGGCTACTACCCTTTCGTTGGCCCCTTTGTTCCGTCAATCCGTGGGCTTCGATCGCTTCAATGACCTGTTTGAGTCGGCGCTTCGCAGCGAGGCTCCGAACACTTATCCGCCTCACAATGTGGAAAAGCACGGTGATGACGAATATCGCATTGTCATTGCTGTCGCTGGGCTTACTGAAGCGGATCTGGATATACAGGTCGAGAAGGGCGTTTTGACAGTCGTTGGCGACAAGCGCGAAACCGAGAAAGCAGTCACTTATCTGCACCAGGGCATCGCGCAACGAGCATTTCGGCTGTCGTTCCGGCTGGCAGATCATATCGAGGTGCGCGGTGCTTCGATGAACAACGGGCTGTTAAGCATCGACTTGCTGCGCGTGGTTCCTGAAGAGGCCAAGCCCAAGCGCATCACGATTGGTAGCGGGAAAGAGCCCGAACTGCGTCAGGTTAGTTTGCAATAAGTCAGCGGTAACAAAAAAGGCGCTCTTGGTAGCGCCTTTTTTTGTGTGTGGAATCAAGACGCCTGCCGATCAATACCTGGCACGCAGAGTACCCGGTAGATCCATCAACCGGGCACTCCCGCCTGTTTAGAAGATATTCAACGGGTACTCGGTAATCAGGCGTGTCTGCACCAGATGCCCCCCGGTGGACGCATCACCATCGTGCCAGGCTTCCCTCAGGCGGAAGGACAGCTTCTTGGCCGGGCCACTCTGCACGACGTATTTCACTTCGGCGTCGGTTTCGTGTTCCTGGTCGTTGGCGCCATAGAACCCGGTGTAGGCCGAATTGCCGGGGGTATGCGTACCGTCGATGCCAGCACCGCGAATATGGCGGGCCATGAAGCTCAGGCCGGGGGCGCCAAAGGCTCCCATGTCCAGGTCATAGCGCATCTGCCAGGACCGCTCGCCCGGGCCGTTGAAGTCGGAGTATTGCACCGAGTCAGCCAGGTTGATCGAGTTGCCGTAGCGCCCGGCACCGACGCCGGCATTGGTCTCCCCAAAGCCGACGTAGTCGAACGGCTCGTCACCATGCACTTTCTGCCCGGCCAGGGTGAAGGTCTGTGCACCCAGGGTGTAGGCAGCCGCCAGCGAGGCTGCGGTTGTGTCGATGGTCCCGGCCTTGGCGCTGCCGTCGTCCAGTGTGCGATAGAGGTTGAAGTCCAGCGCGACGGATTGGTCATCGGTCAGTGGATGAACAAGGTTCAGGTTGACGTAGTACTGATTCCACACGTCTTCCAGGTGTGCTCCGTACAGCGACGCGGTGAATTCCTTGCTGAACTGGTATTTGCCCCCCGCGAAGCTGGCCGACGACGCTTCCACGCCTGCATAGCTGGCGAGAATGTCGCCGCTGCGCGAGGTGGTGGTGTTACCGGTGCCGGAGGTGTAATGGCCGGCCTCCAGGTTCAGGCCGGTGATTTCATGGCTGTCGATCTGGAAGCCTGATGCGGTCTGGGGCATCAGGTAGTTATCGGCGGTGGCAAACACCGGCGACGTGGGTTGCAAGTCGCCGATCTTGAGTGTGGTGTTGGAAACACGGAACTTGATGTCTCCGCCGGCCTTCGCATAGCCTCGATCCGGATTGCCATTGGCGTCGGAGGGTATGGTCGGGCCGCCGGCACGGTCGGTGTCCCCGTCGATGCGCAATGCCAGGTCGGCAAACGCATCGATGCCGATGCCGATGGTGCCTTGGGTGAAGCCCGAGCTGTAGGTTGCCATCAGCGCCTGGCTCCAGTCACGGGTGTGGGCGCTGCTTCCGTTCTGGTTCCAGAACACGTTGCGGTTGAGGATATTCAAGCTGCTGTCGGCGACAAAGCCCTTGGAGTCGGACTGATCGCTGGCATAGCTCATGGCCGGCAAGGCAAATGCCAGCGCCACGGCCAAGGTATTGAGCTGAAGTAACGGTTGACGTTTTTTCATTATATTTTGCTCCTGTGCACGAGTTCGTGTGGGAGCATTAAGGCGACAGCCCAGGCCATCAACAAATGAAACTGGATGAAGGTTTTGATATCCCTTTTACCAAATTCCAGGCAAAGAAAAGCCCGCGATGGGGAGTGCGGGCTTAAAGGTGTTCACTTAGGAGCTGGAGTGACGATAAGCGCTCGAGTGTGAAAGGGATGTGAAAGGTTGTTGGGTGCGTAGCGTATTTATCACGAGTGATCCTCTCCTCGCACAATCCTTCCGGCCTTCACCTCATCCGCGTACCCGCTGAGCTTTTCCTGCTGAGCCGCGAGCAGTGCACCCATCTTCATCAGGGCGACTGCTTCGTCGGGTGATTTGGCGACCCCGGCGATAGTGGCCAATTGATTGACCGACCAGGCGATAACGGCCGTCGCATCTTCGAGGTCGTAGAACAGTTCCTGCTGTGCGGTCCTTGGGCCGTCGAGCCTTTCCATCAGTTCTGCCATTTACCCGTGCTCTCCAAAAAAGTGGTTCAGTGCGATCAGCTCAAGCACCGTTGCGCCAATCCTCCTGTAAGCCGGCGGACACGGCAATCGCGATTTTCCCTTGAATGCCGTTGTTGGGGCTTTCCAGGCGGGAATGGGCGAGCGGGATGTCGGCAAGGGAATAGACCGCGCCAACGTGTGGCCGCAGTTGACCGTTGGCGATCAGTGCGCTCATTTCATCCAGCTTGCCGCGGTTCTGTCGTGTGAAGACGAAGTGATAACTCGCGTTCCTGCCCCAGGCCTGGACGAGGTTCTGGGGGTGCGCCGTGTCCACAATCGTGACCACGCGACCCAGTTGCGCAAGCGCGTCCGGGCTACGGGACAATGTGGTGCCGCCGATGGTATCGAACACCACATCAACGCCACGGCCACCCGTTTCCCGCAGGATGGCGTCGACGTAATCTTCCTTTTCGTAGTCGATGATTACGTCCGCACCCAGGCTTCGCGCGAACTCGACATTGACGTCGCGTACGGTGGTGAACACCTGGGCGCCAATGGCTTTCGCCAGTTGGATCGCCACATGGCCGACGCCGCCCGCGCCGCCGTGCACCAGGATGCTTTCTCCCACCCTGAGGGCTGCACGCACCACCAGCGCTTCCCAGGCGGTGCCGCCGACCAGGCTCAGGCTTGCCGCTTCAAGGTGACTCAGGGCAGGGGGCTTCTTCCCGATAATGCCTTCGGCCGCCACGTGGTATTCGGCATAGCTGCCGGGTCCGTCAAATATTTGCGGGGTGTACCAGACTTCGTCGCCTGGCGCGAAGGACGTAACCCCCGGCCCGACTTCCTCAACGACCCCCGATACGTCATGCCCGGTAATCGCCGGTAGCAGCACCAGGTCAACGTAGTCGCCACGTCGGACCTGGTAATCCAGCGGGTTGATGGAGGTTGCGTGTACGCGGACCAGGACTTGCCCCGTGTGCGGAACGGGCTTGGGAACGTCGCGAAGTTCGAATGATTCCGGGCCGCCAAATGACTTGAGTATCAACGCCTTCATTGCATTTCCTCGTTTCGACAAAAAGGGATATCGCGAAATCTCGATATTCTGTGATAAAAAAACTACAAATCTTTCCCTATTATCTCGGCAAGCCTGCGGATGGTGGCTTCATTGCGCTTGTAGTAAGTCCACTGGCCGATGCGCCTGACTTCGACCAGGTCCACCCGTTGCAGCGTTGCCAGGTAACCGGACACCGTCGACTGCGAGAGCCCGATGCCTTCCTGAATACTGCTGACGCACACGCCCACCGTGTGAACGTCCCCTTCATCTTGTGCAGGGAAGTTCTTCTCGGGGTCCTTCAAACCTTTCAGGATTTCGAGGCGTGTCTGGTTTGAGAGGGCTTTGAATATTTCGAGTAAGTCCATGGCGTGATCATATTGAGAATTATCGATATGTCAATGTGTGTCAGATATAAAGGGTAGTCAGTTTCAGGCCTCACCGTAGGCGGCGACCAAGGACCTGTCGCGCTGCGGGCCTCTGAGCTATAACAGTGTAAAAGCACAAAAAACAAACGTGTTTCCGGGCTGCTTTCAGGAGAGAACTCATGAGTGCCATGGACGCGGGGCAGGTGGTGCCTGGCTACGTAACCTTCGTCGGGCGTGAGGCATCGTGGGCCGGACGCCAATTCATGAGCTTCAGCTATAGCGTCAATGGGCAGCACTTTCACAAGTCTCTCAACGAGACGGTTGACGCTTGGTCAACGACGACGCTTCGTAAAGCTTCGTATGGCTTGCGAGTGGGAGACCCGGTGTCTGTCTGGTGTTCTCTCACCGACCCGGAGGTGTGTTGCATTGGCGAAAAACCAGCAGAGAAACCCGCGATCCTGCGGTGGATAGAGTCTCTCGGAGCGTTAGGGCCGTTATGAAATTGATCCCCACCGTTCGTCCATCGTCCGGCACTCGCGACACCGCACCGTTTCTCATGTTCAAGCACGGACATCCCGCGCTAGAACGGAGAGCCAGCATGGAAATTAACGAGAAGGCCCCTGGGAATGTATCCCAGCAAGGCGTAACGCGCGGTACAGACAATGAAACCGGGCATGATCCTCGGCGCGATCAACCTGAAGCGCCTCTACCACCGGACGATGATGCCCCTCTGGAAGAGGATATGTCGGATGTGGATGCAGCTGATTCTGTCGCGAGTGAACACCCCGACAACTGAAGCATCCGAATCAGCCCGACGCACACTGCGTCGGGCTTTTCGGTGTCAAGCGACGATTACGGCATCAGCACCGAATCAACCACATGAATCACGCCATTGGACTGCATCACATCCGCAATGCTGATGCTGGCCTTGCCACCCTTGGCATCCACCACCCACAATTTGCCGTCATGCAGCTTGATCGTCAGCGACTCACCCTGCACGGTTTTCAACATCACGGTACCGCCGTTCTTCTTGGCGTCGGCCATCAGTTGTGCAGAGGTATGAGTGCCAGCCACCACGTGATAGGTCAGGATTTTTGTGAGATCGGCTTTGTGCTCAGGTTTCACAAGCGTATCCACGGTGCCTGCGGGGAGCTTGGCGAAAGCTTCGTTGGTCGGTGCGAATACGGTGAACGGGCCTTTGCTGTTAAGGGTATCCACCAGTCCGGCTGCCTTGACCGCCGCCACCAGAGTGGTGTGGTCCTTTGAGTTGACTGCGTTTTCGACGATGGTTTTCGTCGGATACATCGCCGCGCCGCCCACCATTACGGTGTCGGCGGCAAAACTTAGGGATGTGGTGACGGAGAGGATCGTAAAGCAGGCAACGGCAGCAATTTTTTTGTAGATGGCGTGCATGATGTATCTCCTTGGTGCTTGTGCCCTCCGGGTGAGGGTATTGAATCTACGTACCAAGGATCAAAGTGGATGCACCTCTGGAAAAATTATTGGTTTGCCGCCCTCACTGCACTTTTTCCCGTTCTTCCGATCTATCTCTGTCCCGACCACACTAATTTCCGGCGTGGACAGCAGACCCAGACCTGGTGCCGATGGATCGCACGTTACCTGTTTTTATCACCCGATGGATGCGTCAGCCGCTGTGGCTGGCTGCGGTTTTGATGCTTTGCGCCAATGGTTGCAGCCAGCAGCAGGGGCGCGATATTGCCACGCAGTTCAGCAACGGCAAGCCCGACGAGTTCTTCCAGACCAGCGTTGATCGCATGGCCACCCTGAGCATGCGCGACAACCTGCAAAGCCTGTATCTGCTGATGAGCAAGCTCTACCTGCGCAACCCCAACCAGTGGCGTCAATCGGGTTACACCGACGCGGTGACCGCCGCCCGGCAAATCCGCCAGGCCATCGAACTTCGCCAACCACTGCCCGCCCTGGGGGATCGTCGCGACCTGGCGGCGCTGAGCTATTCCCTGAGCCCGGAGTTTCGCGGCGACCGGGTAGGCGCCTTCATCTACGCGATCGGCAGCATGCTGGTGACGGCACACGGCGGGCGCACCGAGTTTTATATAACGGACTCGATCAACCCGCAGTTCGTCAGCAATGCCGCGCGCAATATCGAGAAGGCCACTTGGCTGCTCAGTCAGCGCCAGGATGCCAATGGATCGCTGTTGCTGTTCTCCAACGAGATCTCGGAGGCGGGCAGCAACCTCAGCTTTGCCGTGGAGTTCGGCAAGATCGTCGCGCGCCTCGACCTGTTGACCCAGATGCTCGACGAACGCTACCGGCGCATCGGGCTCAACTACGCGCAAAGCTTGCTGCTGATGAATTTCCTGCCGGTGCAGTGACGATGCGGGCCTCCCTCACACCTCGGTTTGCGCTTTGCCGCGGGCAACGGTTTTCTTCGGCGCGCGCATCAGCAGTGGGCCGAACGTCGCGAGCAAACCGAGCATCACCAGCGGGAAGAACATCAGCTTGCTCAGGCCGAAGTTGCTGACGATGACGGTGATGACGGCGGGGCCCACCAGCATCCCGGAAAATCCGATGCAGTTGACGATGCCGATATTGCGCCCGGCATGTGCCGGGTCCCGGCGCCCGGCGGCGGAGATCATCAACGGTGCGATGCACGAAAGGCCGAGGCCAAACAACGCGAAGCCGACAACGCCGGTCACGGCCGTACCGCCCAATATCGTGGTGATCATGCCGAGGACGCACAACGTACCGCATCCAAACACCACCTGCGCATTACCGAACGCAGCGGCCAGGCGGTCGCCAAAAAGGCGCCCCACGAATGACGCACCGACGAACAGTGAGACCGCCATGCCTGCGGTCGAGGTGGTGGTCGCGAACTCCCGGCGAATGTATTCCTGGCCCCAGTCGGCAATTGCGTTTTCGCCCATCATGCTGCCCAGCAGCAAGGTGCCGAGAGCGATCATCACCAGCAGCGTCTTGGCCGAAGGGCCCTTGCCGGTCTCGTCCCGGGACTGGGTGCCGGCTTGCCAGTCGTCGAGCTGGGCGTCGGGCACATCATGCTTGCCCAGCAACCATCGGCTGAACACACAGCCCAGAATAAACATCGCCAGGCCCAGTACGGTGTAAGGCACCAGCACGCTGTCGGTGTAGAACCGGGTCAGCCAACTGCATGCCATGCCCAGCAGGAAGCCGCCCAGGGAATAGAAGGCATGGAAGCCGGACATGATCGAGCGTCGATAAAACCGTTCAACCTGCACGCCGTGGGCATTCAAGGCGGTATCCAGGGCGCCGCGCAACAGCCCCAGCACAGAGCCGAAACACAGCGCAAACCAGAAACCGTTGACGAAGCCCAGCGGGATAATCGAAAGGGGATAGGCGAGGGCGCCAAGGGTAATTACCGGCTTGGCGCCGAAGGTGTCCAGCAGCCGCCCGACCAGCAGCGCACCGGCTGCGGAGCCGACCCCGACCCCGAGGGCAATCAGGCCGAAACTCGAGTCCCCGAGTTCTCCCGTCAGGCCAAGCTGGGTCCTGAACACGCTTACACCGGTGGACCAGATGTACATCATGGCGCCGATCATCATGAAGCCGAGAAAGGTGGCGATACGTGCCTTGCGAATACGCGGGGGGATCGGGGTTTTCTGGAAAGTGCTTATCACGCTGCATGGTCCCTTTTGTTTTTGTGGGGTGGTTATGCAATTTTGGGTTATACGAATAACCTTGCGGAAGTAAAACCTGCACCCTGTGGGCTGTCAATGCTTTATCAATCCAGAATATGTAACAGTAACAAGGCAGTGGCTGGCGCTTGAGTTTTAAGTTATACGTATAACTCCAACTGTTCAGGTATTGGGGTTTCCGTGTCGTCTCAAGAGTTGTTATTGCCGTGCTCCACGCCGCATATGTCGGCCTACCGCTTGACGTTTCTGCTGTCCGGCCTGTGCATGGGCGCCTGGGCGCCGCTGGTTCCCTATGCGCGCAGCCGGGCCGGGGTGGACGACGGCGCATTGGGCATCCTGTTGCTGTGCCTGGGCCTCGGCTCACTGGTGATGATGCCGCTGGCGGGCATCCTGAACGCCCGCAAAGGTTGCCGCTTTACCATGCACATCGGCATCGCCCTGGTGTTTCTGACGCTGCCTCTGCTGGCGACCACACATTCATTCTTGGGCTTGATGTTTGCCCTGACCGTGTTCGGTGCAGGGTGCGGCGCAGTGGATGTGACGATGAACGTACAGGGCGTGATGGTTGAGCGTGCGACCGGGCGGTCCTTGATGTCGGGTTTTCATGGCTTGTTCAGCCTGGGCACGATTGTCAGTGCGGCGGGGATCACCGCGCTGCTCTGGCTGGGCGCCACGCCGTTGCTGGCCAGCGGCGCGGTGATGGCGGCACTGGCTGCGTTTGTCCTGAGTTACGGGCGCCAGATGCTCGGGCGCAGCGGCGAAGAGGGCAGCCCGATCTTTGTGCGGCCCACGCGTAAAGTCCTGGTGCTGGGGATGCTGTGCCTGTTCGCGTTCCTGGCCGAAGGTGCGATTCTCGACTGGAGCGCGGTGTTCCTGACCCAGGTGCGTGATGTCGAGCCTTCCATTGCAGGCCTGGGCTACGCCTGCTTCGCCGTGATGATGGCGTTGGGGCGCTTGAGTGGCGACCGGATTCTGCTCAGGCTCGGCGCCCGGCTAGTACTGGTGGGCGGTGGCCTGATTGTAATCCTGGGCTTTCTCACGGTGGTGCTCGCGACGAACTGGCAGGTGAACCTGGTGGGGTTTGCGGTCATCGGCATCGGTTTGGCCAACATCGCGCCGGTGTACCTGTCGCTGGCGGGCGCGCAAAAGACCATGCCGGGGGAACTGGCGATTGCCGCTGCCACCAGCCTCGGTTATCTGGGTATCCTGATGGGCCCGGCGGTGATCGGCTTGTTCGCCCACGCGACGAATCTATCCTGGGCGCTGCTGGCGGTTGCCTCGCTGATGGTCGCAATCATGTTCAGTGCCACACGACTGGTTCCGAAGGTTTCCCCTCAACGGGTACACTGAGCGCCTGTTTTTTCATGACCTCGCATGAGGTTTCAAAAGGATTGGGAAGCAAGCGATGGCCGTTTCAATGAAAGACGTAGCACTGGCGGCAGGGGTGTCCCAGCCTGCGGTGTCTTACGCCTACAACCGACCTTCCAAACTGTCCCCGGCCCAGCGCGAGCATATCCTCGAGGTGGCCGCTTCATTGGGCTACCCGGGCCCCAATGTGCTGGGCCGCAGCCTGCGCTCGGGCAAGATCGGCGCCATCGGGTTGATGATGATGGACAAGTTGTCCCTGGCCTTTGCCGACCCGTGCACCATCGCCATGCTGCGCGGCATCAGTGAAGTGGGCGAGTTGGAAAATGTCGCACTGACACTGTTTCCGCTCAACAACAACCGCCTGGTGGGCCGGGGCCCGGCGGCGAGCCACGGTAGCCTGGCCCTGCGCGGGCTGGTGGATGGCCTGATTATCTCGACCCTGCCCGATGATCACCCGGCGGTGCTGGCGGTGGTGAAGCACAGTATTCCGTTCGTGGTGATCGACTCGCCGCTGGTCGAGAATTCGTTTTTTGTCGGCATCGACGATCGCGGTGCGGCTCGCACGCAAATGCAGCATCTGCTGGACCTGGGCCACCGCAAGATCGGCGTCATCATTGACCGCCTCAACCCGGATGGTTACCGCGGCCCGATTGACCTGCAACGCTTCAAAAGTGCCAGTGAGCGGATTGTCCGCGAACGCCTCACCGGTTACGTGGAGGCGGCCACCGCCGCGGGCCTGGCGTTTGAAGACCTGAGCGTGATCGAGGCCGGTGGGCTGGATTCCACGTCCGGCCAGGCCGCAGCGTTCACATTGCTGACCTCCAACGACGTCACGGCAGTGGTGGCGTGCTCGGATGTGATGGCGATTGCCTGCATGAAAACCGCCCACGCCCTCAGTCGCCAAGTGCCGCAGACACTTTCGGTGATCGGCTTCGACGATATTCCCGAGGCGGTGCAACTCGGTTTGACCACCATTGCGCAACCCATGGTGGAGAAGGGCGTGTACGCCGCACGCATGCTGACCGAGCAATTGAATGCCCCGGCTGATGCGCCGCTGGCGCCCGAGCAGAAGATTTTCGCCACCAAGCTGGTGGTGCGTACCTCGACCCGCAGTATCCAGCAGGCAGACGCCTGATCCCGTTGTTAAGGGATCGCTGTAGGAGCTGGCTTGCCTGCGATGGCATCGACTCAATACCACTGACAGACCGAGTCGACTGCATCGCAGGCAAGCCAGCTCCCACCTTTACCCGGGCTGCCCCTTGAAGTGTGCCGCTACTCTGAGGGCATTCGCCGCGATGGTCAGTGCCGGATTAACCGCCGCCGACGACGGGAAGAACGAGCTGTCCACCACCCATACATTCTCCAGGTCATGCAGCTTGCAGTTCAGGTCCAGCACGCTGGTGGTTGGGTCCTTGCCCATCACGGCAGTGCCGCACTGGTGGGAGTTCGTCGCGATGCCCATGCGCGCCTTGAGGATCAGCGGATACCCTGCATCACGCATGGTTTGGGTGGCCTTGCTCACCAGTCCTTCATGGGCCTTGAGGTTGTTCGGCGTCCAGTGAACCTTGATCGCACCGCGCTGTGTGTCGTAGGTGACGCGGTTGTCCTGGGTCGGCAGATCTTCCGAGGTCAGGTACAGGTCTACGCTGTGGTCAGTGATATAGCGTGAAGCGAATTTCGGCAGCCAGGGCCGCATGGCACTGATCATCGGCTCGCGGATTTTCCCCAGCATCTGCACGTTACCCAAGGGGAATGCGTTGTGCGGGCTGGCGCTGTACCAGTCGTTGATGGCCAGGGTTTTCTGGAAGGTCACGTTGTTCTTGCGTCGCGGGTCCACCGCCAGCATGAAGGTGCTGTTGTGCACCATGTAGTTACGCCCCAACTGCCCGGAGCTATTGCCCAGCCCATGAGGATGTTGAGCGTTCGCAGACTTGAATAGCAATGCCGCGCTGTTGACTGCGCCGCACGCCAGCACGAAGCGTTTGGCACGCAGTGTCACCTCGCGTCCATCGAACAGACCCCGCGCTTGAGTCACGGTTTTGCCATCGTTATCGGTGTTCAGCTGCCGGATCGTGGTGCGAGTCATCAGCCGAATGCTGCCACTGCGCAGGGCGGGCATGAGCGCAGAAACTTCGGCGTCGGCCTTGGCCTCCACCAGGCACGGATAGCCATCGCAGGTTGAGCACAATACGCAATCGCCGCCATCGCCATAGTCCACCGCCGCCGGCATCACGAACGGCTTGAGTCCGGCACGCTGCATGCTTTGCTCCAGCGCAACCAGGGCCGGGTCGTGCTTGAGTGCCGGTTGCGGGAAGGGTCCTGAACGCCAGGGTTCGCTTGGGTCAATGCCGGCCTGACCATGCACGCGGTAGAGTTTTTCCGCTTCGGCGTACCAGGGTTCAAACTCGGCGTAGCTGACGGGCCACGCAGGCGACACGCCCTCGGCATGCTGGATCTCGCCAAAGTCCGCCTCGCGAAACCGTGGCAGCATGGCGCCGTAGAATTTGGTGTTGCCGCCGACGTAATAAAACACCCCCGGCGAAAATGCTTGGTTGGCCTGGTCCAGCCACGGTTCGGCATTGCGATAGCGTCCTTGGCCGAACACCGCTTCAGCGCTCCAGTTCTGGATTTCCCGGGGCAGGAAATCCCCTCGTTCGACGATCACAATATCCAGCCCGCTGTCACGCAGGGCATGGGCGAAGGTTGAACCGCCCATGCCCGAGCCGATAATCACCACGTCACAGTTGATCGTGCCATCTGCATCAGGTGTCACCACGTCGAGGGCGCGCGGTTCGCGCGGCGCCCCCGGTTGTGGATTCAGCTCTGCATGATGCGAAATCAATGCATCACTCATGTGAGCCGCTCCGGCATTTACAGGTGTTGTTCGGAATTACGGATTTGCCAGTACTCATCCTGGCGTTCGTCGGTGATGTATTCCGGAATCGGGAAGTCCCACCAGCCGGGCACCCAAGGGCCCGCCGCATCGCGGTCGGTGGGTACTTCGATCAGCACCGGCACATTCAAATCCAGCGCTTCCTGCAGGATAGGCTCAAGGTCTTCCGGGCGCTCCACACGGTAGGATTTGAGGCCGAAGGCTTCGCCCACCGCCTTGAAGTCCGGGCTGTAGGGCGTGCCGTCCGGGTGGTTGAACTCAGTGCCGATATGGCGGCTGGTCTGCTTGCGCTGGCCACCGCGAATCGACATGTAGCCGGCGTTGTTCTGGATCAGGAACACCACAGGGATATTGTTGGTCACGCAGATCGCAATTTCCTGGGAGGTCATCAGGAAATCGCCATCCCCGAGGATGCACACCACCGGCTGGTCAGGCGCCGCCAGCTTCGCACCGATGGCCGCAGGTACGGCCCAGCCCATGGACGAGAAGCCGCCGGAGGTCAGGTGGGTACGTGGCGTATAGACCGGGAAGGTCTGCTTGACCGCGCCCTGGGTGTTGCCCGAGCCAACCACCACGATGGTGTCCCGCGGGAACACTTTGCGCAGCGCGCCGAGGGGGCGTTGCGAGGTGAACGGAAAGCGATCGGAGTCACGACGGCCCGCCAGTTTGGTTTCCCATTCTTCCTGATAACCGCGCAGGTCGCTCAGGTACTCTTCGCGCTCAACCGTCTCGCCTTTCAGGCTTTCGACAATGGCGGCGAGGGCGTATTTGGCGTCGGCACAAATGCCCACGGTCACCGGGTAGTTCTTGCCGATTTCATGCGGGTCGATGTCGATGTGGATCAGCTTCGACGGCGGGATCGCGAAGGTCACGCCCTTGGCGTAGCTGGACGACGACCAGTCGGTGAAACGGCAGCCCACGGCGATGATCACGTCTGCGGTGGACGCGACTTTATTGCCGCACAGGGTGCCGGTCTGGCCGACACTGCCGGCGAACAACGGGTGATCTTCCGGGAAGCCGCTCTTGCCGTTCCAGGTGGTGACCACCGGGATCTTCCAGGCTTCGGCCAGGGCGAACAATTCCGCGCTGGCTTCGCCGGTAATCACGCCGCCGCCGATCACCAGCACCGGGCGCTTGCTCAGTTTCAGCTCTTCCACTGCGCGTGCGGTGGCTGCCGGGTCCGGGAAGCATTTGCCGATCGGGGTGCGCTCTTCGAGGGCATGCAGGGTCACTTCAGCGGCCTCGGCCTGCACATCCATCGGGATTTCCAGGTGCACCGGCCCCGGGCGTCCGGTGACCATTGCGCTCCAGGCGCGGTGCATCATGAACGGCAACTCTTCAACACGGGTCGCCACCCAATGACGCTTGGTCACGGCCTCGGCGATTTTCGGGAAGTCGTTGTCGGTGTAGCGCTCCAGCTCCTGCAGCAAGCCATGGCCACGCATGTGGGTGGGTGGCCCGCCGGTGATCAGCATCAGGCTGGTGGAGTCGGTAAACGCGGTGGCCATGCCGATTACCGTGTTGGCGGCGCCGGCACCGATGGACGTCACTGCCGCCATCGGCTTGCCGCTCACCCGGTAGTAACCGTCGGCGAGGTGCACCGCGCTCTGCTCATGGAACACCTGGATGAACTTGAGCTTGGAGTCTTCTTCGAGGAAGGCGTCGGTCAGGGTCCAGATACCGTGGCCGGGAATACCGGCGACGTATTCGACGCCATAGTTTTTCAGGGTTTGAGCCACGATCTGGCTGCCGGTCAATTTAGTCATGACAGGACTCCTTGGGTTGATGAAACGGAGGGGGTTGCCTCGGCGGTACTGGCTGCACGCCCGCGTGTCGCCCAGTTCAGGCCTTGCTTGGTCAGGCGGCGGATATTCGGGTCGGCGAGGTTGCTGGTGTCGTGCCCGATGGAGTGATAGAACACCCGCCCCTGGCCCCACTGGCGCACCCAGGCCACCGGGCTGCGATGGCCGTTGAGCCAGGGGAAGGGGTTGCCGTCGAAGGTGGTTTCAGCCAGCACATGAATGTTCGGGTCGACCTGCATGTAGTACTGCTCGGACCGTACCTCGAAATCCTCGACGCCCTGGGTCACCTCGTGGCTGTGGTCGATGACGTTGACCTGGTACGGATGGGGAAAGCCTTCACCCATCGGGTGTTCGAGGAATGAGCCGCCGAGCACCCAGTGATATTTGAGGCTGGCGCGAAACGCCGCGCCTGCGCCGTGCCAACCCACCAGGCCGGTGCCGCTTTCGATCGCTTCCAGCAGGCGGTTTTCCTGGGACGCGGTGAGCGTCTCGGTAGTGACGGCGTTGTTCCAGCCGATCACGATCAGGTCATAACCGGTCAAGTCCCTGTCCAGTGTGAAGATGTCGGTGGACTCTTCGACCTCGAAATCCAGTTCCTGGAAAACGGTGCGCGCCCATGTCGCAATTTCGTAGGGGAAATGGCCGGGCCAGCCACCGAATAGATACAAGACTCGACTCACGGTTGATCACCTCTTTACGTTGGGTGTGATTGTTAGGTTATACGTATAACCGCTTATTTAACCTATCACTCCGAATCCCTAAGTCAATGGGGCTTACATGTTTTTCATCCGGGGTTATACGAATAACGTCAGCAGCCCGCCGCAGTGCTTCAACACTGCGTCTGTGTTGCGTCAGGTTGCGTCACCAATAGGGAGGCTGCGAAATTGCCCGGGGCAGGGGGGTAGGAAAAGATGGTTGCCAATGCCGGGGGCATGTCGCGTGCCCTCAAGAACCACCTGGAGCCACTGATGATTCGTTACCTGAAAACGCCTAAACCGGTCGAAGCCCAAGCCGAGATTGCCGCCCAAGTCCGCGATACCGTTGAGCGCATCATCGCCAACGTCGCCCGTAACGGCGATGCGGCCGTACGTGAATATTCGAAGCAGTTTGATCAGTGGTCGCCTGTATCTTTCCGGCTGAGCGACGAAGAAATTGCCGCCTGCGTGGCGAGCCTGTCCGAGCAGGAAATCGGCGATATCACCTTTGCCCAGGCCCAGGTCCGGCGCTTCGCCGAGGTGCAAAAAGCCTCGATGCACGATGTGGAAGTCGAGACCTTGCCTGGCGTGATCCTTGGGCATCGCAATATTCCGGTGAACTCGGTGGCTTGCTACATTCCGGGCGGCAAGTACCCGTTGCTGGCGTCGGCGCATATGAGCGTGCTGACGGCCAAGGTGGCCGGGGTGAAGCGCGTTGTTGCGGCCGCGCCGCCGTTTGATGGCAAGCCTCATCCGGCCATTGTGACGGCGATGTATTTGGCGGGTGCCGATGAGATCTATTGCGTGGGCGGGGTGCAGGCGATTGCTGCGTTTGCGTTGGGCACCGATACGTTCAAGCCGGTGGATATGATCGTTGGGCCGGGTAATGCGTATGTGGCCGAGGCCAAGCGTCAGTTGTTCGGCAAGATTGGTATCGACTTGATTGCCGGGCCTACAGAGACACTGGTGATTGCTGATGACAGCAGCGATGTTGAAATCATCGCTGCCGATTTGTTGGGGCAGGCGGAGCATGGGGTTAATTCGCCTGCGGTGTTTTTGACGAACAGTGCGGAGTTGGCGCAAACCCTGCCGGCGGAGATCGAGCGGCAGTTGGCGATCCTGTCCACCGCACCGGTTGCTTCTGTCGCCTGGCGCGACTATGGCGAAATCATCCTGTGCGACAGCGTCGACGAGCTGGTGCAGGAAGCCGATCGCATCGCCTCCGAGCACGTGCAGGTGATGACCCGCGATCCGTTGTATTTCCTGGAGCACATGACCAATTACGGCGCGTTGTTCCTTGGTGAGCGCACCAACGTTTCCTATGGCGATAAGGTGATTGGGACCAACCACACATTGCCTACCACCGGGACTGCGCGGTACACCGGCGGGCTGTGGGTCGGCAAGTTCATCAAGACGTGCACGTATCAGCGGGTGCTGACGGATGAGGCTTCGGTGTTGGTAGGGGAATACTGCTCGCGGCTTTGCGGGATGGAAGGGTTTGCGGGGCACAAGGAGCAGGCGGATATTCGGATTCGTCGTTACAAGAAGCACGGTTGAGGGTACATATCCGTTGTTTGGGTAACGGCCTCTATTGGTTCCGCTCTTACAGCGGCTCACTTTTGAACAGCGCAAAAGTAAGCAAAACGCTCTTGCCCCACCACTCGG